>JBMOEY010000006.1:0-34463 GCA_049314515.1 Microbacteriaceae bacterium | reverse complement strand
CGACCGTTGGTTCACAGCGCAAGAAGCGCTCGAATACGGATTCGTCGACCACGTTCGTGAGTCGGCATCGGACGTCGCCGGTGGCGGCGGAACGACCCAGGCCAAGTAGGAGAAACACATGGATATTCCACGCCTCGACGGCTCCGGCCAGACAATGCCCTCCGGTCGTTACATCATGCCTTCGTTCACGGAACGCACCTCCTATGGCTACAAGCAAATGGATGCGTACTCGAAGTTGTTCGAAGACCGAATCGTCTTTCTCGGGGTGCAAGTCGACGACGCGTCGGCCGATGACGTGATGGCTCAGTTGCTCGTGCTCGAGAGCCAAGACCCCGACCGCGACATCATCATGTACATCAACTCGCCCGGCGGCTCTTTCACTGCAATGACGGCGATCTACGACACGATGCAATACGTGCGACCGCAGATTCAGACC
Organism: Microbacteriaceae bacterium; assembly: GCA_049314515.1. Lineage (GTDB taxonomy): Bacteria > Actinomycetota > Actinomycetes > Actinomycetales > Microbacteriaceae > RFQD01. The sequence goes on along the minus strand of JBMOEY010000006.1, from coordinate 34,027 downwards.
GTGTGTCTGGGGCAGGCCGCGTCGGCTGCGGCCGTGCTGCTGGCCGCTGGTGCACCGGGTAAGCGCCTCGCGCTGCCGAACGCGCGTGTGCTCATCCACCAGCCTGCATCTGGAGGAGACCGCGGCCAGGCTTCGGACATCGAAATCATGGCGAACGAAATCATGCGCATGCGCGAGTGGCTCGAAGAAACACTTTCGCGCCATTCGAACCGCACGCAAGAACAGGTCAACAAAGACATTGACCGCGACAAGATTCTCTCCGCGTCAGAGGCTCTGGAATACGGTCTCATCGACCAGGTTTTGACCAGTCGAAAGACTGCCGAACTAACCGCCTAATTACGTCGGACTGCGCGGGGCGCGACGGGTTCTGAATGAACGCGGCGCGCCTCGTTCAATGTGTCCAGAAGTGTCGGTTTTTGGGTTTAGGCTCACTCTGAACCCGTGTAAGTCATCGACGACGCGGTGAGCCGAAGAGGTCAGGAGGAACCATGGCACGAATGGGCGAGAGCGCCGACCTGCTGAAATGTTCCTTCTGCGGCAAGAGTCAAAAGCAAGTTCAGCAGTTGATAGCCGGTCCCGGTGTCTACATCTGTGACGAGTGCGTGGAACTCTGCAACGAGATCATCGAAGAACGTTTGGCTGAGACTGAACAAGATGATGTGAAGGACTTTGACCTTCCCAAACCGCGGGAAATCTTTGCGTTCCTCGAGGAGTACGTCATCGGTCAAGAGCCGGCCAAAAAGGCTCTCTCTGTTGCGGTTTACAACCACTACAAGCGTGTGCGCGCCGCCGAGACAATTGCTCCCGCTGATGTCAAAGCTGACGAAATTGAAATTGCCAAGAGCAATATTTTGCTCATTGGACCGACCGGATGCGGCAAGACGTATTTGGCTCAGACCTTGGCGCGACGACTCAATGTGCCCTTTGCCGTGGCCGACGCCACCGCGCTGACCGAAGCCGGATACGTCGGCGAAGACGTGGAAAACATTTTGCTGAAACTGTTGCAGGCTGCCGACTTCGATGTAAAGCGCGCCGAGACAGGCATCATCTACATCGATGAGGTCGACAAAATTGCCCGCAAGGCGGAGAACCCGAGCATCACCCGCGATGTTTCGGGCGAAGGGGTACAGCAAGCTTTGCTCAAAATTCTCGAAGGCACGGTTGCCTCCGTTCCGCCCCAGGGTGGCCGCAAGCACCCCCATCAAGAATTCATACAAATCGACACCACTAACGTGCTCTTCATTGTTGCGGGAGCCTTTGCTGGACTCGAAGAGATCATCTCTCAGCGCGTCGGTAAGCGCGGCATCGGTTTTGGTGCTCCGTTGCAGTCCAAGAGCGACACCCGCGACATGTTCGCGGAGGTGCTCCCGGAAGACCTGCACAAGTTCGGGCTCATTCCCGAATTCATCGGTCGATTGCCCGTCGTGACATCCGTCTCACCACTTGATAAGACCGCGCTCATCGACATTCTCGTTGGACCGAAGAACGCGCTCATGAAGCAGTACCAGCGCATGTTTGAGCTCGACAACGTGCGACTTGAATTCGAACCGGATGCTCTCGATGCGATAGCGGAACTCGCTGTACTGCGCCAGACGGGTGCGCGTGGCTTGCGTGCGATCATGGAAGAAGTTCTCGGCCCGATCATGTTTGAGGTGCCGTCGAGTGAACACATCGAAAGCGTTATCGTCACGCGCGAGGCGGTAGTTGCCAACGCGGCACCCACAATTGTGACCCGACCGACCGCCGCCCCGGATCTCCAAGAAAAATCTGCCTGAGCCTGATCGGCCGGTTGGCCGGACTGCCGGCTCGCTCTGAATCGTTCGGAATTGCTCGGCGTTCCTGCGCTTAGTCCGCGTCCGTCACGTTGACGTGACCTAACGCATCGACAGTTACAAGCGTGCCGTCGTCGAGTTCACAGACGGGACGTCCCTCCAGCCACGTCAGTGTCCACCGCCACTCGGTTGCATCAACGCTTAATCGACTGATCTCCGATTCCACCAACGCAATGCCGTCCAAAATAGGGCCGGTCAACCGCGCAGGTGTCGGCGTGCCAAAGGTCCAGCGGGTACCAAGTTGCATGGACTACATGTCCGATTCGAAAATAATCCAGTCGGTCTGCCGTCCCAGATGCTCGGACATTGCGCGCGCCACCCTGTTGTTTGCGTCGACCGCCCAGGCCACGCTGCCCGCACCTCGGTTACGACCGTCCATCTTGACCGCTTCAATCAGCGCCTTCGCTACGCCTTTGCGTCGAACGGTTGGCTCAACGTAATGGTCCTGAATTTGCATTTGTACGTCGGCTTCGAGAGCGCGTGTCACCACACAGAAGTGCACGAAACCCACTAAATGGCTTGATTCAATCGTCGTGACCTCACCTTTGGAGTTGATAGTTTCAACGACGTGCCTCCGCTCGGCAACGAACGAGAACAGGTTTTCCCCCGGATCCGTGAGCCAACCCCAGGTTCTCAACGCCAGCGCATCGTTCACGGGACGGGTATAAAAAGTCGCATACTGCTGAAACAAGGGCTTCCACTCAAAGAAGTCACCGTCGTTCATGCGGCGAACCGAAATTGACATTGCGACTACGCCTCTTCTGCCGAAACGGCGAGTTCGATGGCTACCACGCCAACCTCGTCTCCGGTCGTGAACGAAAGGCTGGCAATGTGTCCCACGGCCGCGAGGTCGCCCGAAGCCTGTTCAATGAGCGCAAGTTGTTCGGCGGGAACCGCAATGGTCGCATTCAGCACGGGAGTTCGTTGGGACGCTTTGGCATCCGTCTTCGCGCGACGAATTCCGATGAGGGCGGCCGACGCGACTGAGAGAACACCAAGCTCACCGAATTCTGGAAACTCATCAATGCTCGGCCATGTGGCGCGGTGAATGGAGGCCTCGTTGAACCACGACCACGATTCGTCTGTTGCAAAAGGAATGACGGGTGCGAACAAGCGCAGTAACACCTGGAGCGCGAGCCGCAGTGCAGCACCGGCAGACGCTTGATGCGGGTGCGCAGCGTTGTATGCGCGATCCTTGACGAGCTCGAGATAGTCGTCGGTGAACATCCAGAAGAATGATTCCGTCACTTCAAAGCGCGAGCGTGGTCGTAGTTGTCGTAGCTGACGCTTGCCTCAGCAACAACGGAGCGGAGGTGGCCGAGCATTGACAAATCGAGCGGATGCGTGACGTGCGTCAGAAGGTCACCGTCAGGGGCGTCAACGCCGAGAATGAACTTTGACGCGTTCAGCACCTTGATCGCCAGACGGCGGCCGATCTTGATCTGAGTGGGATTCTGCGGGTCGAAGGCGGCATCGGTGCCCAACCGGCTTGACGCGGCCCAGTAGCGCACGGCATCCGAACCGTGCTGTTCCAGCATGTCGGCTGGCGTCACGACATTGCCTTTTGATTTCGACATCTTCTTTCTGTCCGGATCGACGATGAACCCCGACAAAGCAGCATGTCGCCACGGCTTTTCATTCGACTCGAGAGCCGCCCGCAACATCGTGGAGAAGAGCCACGTGCGAATGATGTCCTGGCCTTGAGGTCGTAAATCGAATGGCCAGACAATCGACCACAGTTTTTCGTCGCGTTCCCAGCCGCCGGCAAGTTGGGGCGTGAGTGACGACGTCGCCCACGTGTCCATGACGTCGACTTCGCCCTGGAACCCGCCGGGCTTTCCGCGCTGGTCTACGGTGTAGCCCGAGGGAATATCGGTGGAAGGGTCCACGGGGAGTTGTTCGCGCGTCGCCGCAATCGGTTTGTCGAAGACCGGGTTGCCGTCGCCGTCGAGCGGGTACCAGACAGGAATTGGAACGCCGAAAAAACGTTGGCGCGAAATGAGCCAGTCGCCGTTGAGTCCGTTGACCCAGTTCTCGTATCGCACGCGCATGAAATCCGGATGCCACTCGAGCTCTTGACCAAACGCAAGCAGCCTGTCTCGAAGGGCGGCATCTTTTGAACTATTCGAGATGTACCACTGGCGCGTAGAAACGATTTCGAGGGGTTTGTCACCCTTCTCGAAAAACTTCACCGGGTGAACAATCGGCTTCGGGTCACCAATCATGCGCCCAGCAGACTGAAGCATTTCGACAATCGTTTTCTGAGCGGAAAATGGCGTCTTCCCCGCGAGTTCCGCATAGGCGGCAAGGCCGGTTTCCGACGCGATCGCCTCGGGAGCATCCGACACGAACCGACCATCGAATCCGATAACGGCACGCGTTGGAAGGGCGAGTTCGCGCCACCAGATCACGTCGGTCACGTCACCGAACGTGCAAATCATCGCAATTCCGGTGCCTTTATCGGGTTGCGCGAGATGGTGTGGCAACACAGGAACCTCAACCCCGAACAACGGGGTGCGCACAGTCGTGCCGAACAACGCCTTGTATCGGTCGTCCTCCGGATGCGCGACGAGGGCAACACACGCGGGAAGGAGCTCTGGTCGCGACGTCAGAATCTCGATGTCTCCGCCGCCATCGGACTTCTCAAACAGCACCTGATGGTAGGCACCGGGCACGTCTTTGTCTTCCAGTTCCGCTTGCGCGACAGCTGTGCGGAATGTGACGTCCCACAGCGTCGGAGCCTGCGCCTGGTACGCCTCTCCGCGCTCAATGTTTCGCAAGAATGCAAGTTGACTCGTGGTAATCGACTGGTCAGAAATGGTGCGGTAGGTCTGAGTCCAATCGACCGAAAGCCCCAGGGCTCGCCACACATCCTCAAACTGTTTTTCGTCCTCGATGGTCAACTTTTCGCACAGCTCGATGAAATTTCGGCGACTGATCGGGAGTTGGTCTGCCGCTTTTGAGCTTTTGTTGTCGCCTCCTTCGAACGGCGGAACAAAGTCGACAACGTAAGGCAACGTTGGGTCGCAGCGCACCCCGTAGTAGTTCTGTACGCGTCGTTCCGTCGGGAGGCCGTTGTCGTCCCACCCCATTGGATAGAACACCTCGAAACCCTGCATTCGTTTGTAGCGAGCGATGCAGTCCGTGTGGGTGTAACTGAACACGTGACCGATGTGCAGTGAACCCGAAGCAGTGGGGGGTGGTGTGTCGATGGAAAAAATTGAGTCTCGCGTGTGTCCCTCACGGGAGAAGCGGTAAGTGCCCGCCTTCTCCCACCGAGCATTCCAGAGGGTTTCTAGCCCTTCGAGAGCCGGTTTCTCAGGAACCTGGGGCGTGGTCGCCATTGCGTCTCTTTCGTCACGTGAGTCAGTAATCCCTCGATGTTACCGGGGCTACGGGGATGCTCACGCGAAGTACCGAACCGGCGTCGGTCGTCTCAATCACCATTGACGTCGTGATGGAGTGCAGCGAATGACTACCGAGACCGGTCTCCTCGCCTCGGCGCCAAGGCACACCGTCATTGACCACTCCGACCTCTATCTCCACCGGGGACACGAGCGCAGCGGTGACACTCACGTGTGTCGCGTGTGCGTGCTTGACGGCGTTGTTGATTGCTTCGTTGGCCACATCAAAAAATATGAATCGACCGAGTGGATCTCCATCCAGGGCAGCTCGTGCCTCATCAGAGATTTCGGTCGTCAGACTCAGGATGTTCAACCACGGTCTTACCAACGACTCGAGTCCATCCTGCAGGGTTGGTGGGTCGATTGAATCTAGTTCGGCAAGCGTAATCTCGTCGAGGAGATTGTCGATTCGTTCTCGCACTTGTTCAACCGATTCGCCTGCTTCCAGTCGCGTGCGAACGAGAAGCGAAGCCGCGATGAGCTGACCTTGCACTCGGCCGTGAAGAAAGTGCGAAACCGCACCCTGCGTGCGAAGTCGCTGAGCATTGACTCGAGCCAAAACTCGAGAAATCTCCGCAGTTGTTTGTGCCGACTGCTCGAGTAAGACCACGTTCGCGTCGGCGAGTCCCGCTCCCAGGCCCACGCATGCCGCAATGGCAACTGCGACAAACGGTGCCACGACAAATTGGGTCAGCACGGGAACGTTAAACCCCGGGCCCACTACGCCGGTGACGAAGCTCGCCGTTTCGGCGGTCACAAATGTGGAGGAGTAAAAAAAGATTCCTTGCCAAACGGCATGGCGATCCCGTGACGGCCACAAACGACCGTGGCTCCATCTCGCGACCATGGAAAGAACCGCGGTCACCGTGAACCAGATGGCAATCAGCACGAGTGCGAGAGATGGGTTCGGCGAGCGGGGGAGAACGGCGTAGGTCATCGCTCCCGCCGTCAGCGCCGCAACGGTGAGCGGTGCGTAAACATTTCGTGAGGCCGCGGCGCGCAGCAGGTCTGTGGTCTGCCAGAGCATCGGCGAGTCGGCGTCAATCGAATCGACTTTGGACCATCGCCGTGCGTACTCGCGGCTGAGAGTGCGGATTCGATTCGTCGAGTCAATCGTGATGCCGTCAGCAAGTTCTTGAAGTTGCTCTGAACTCCGCGGGCCGGTCAGGTTTAACCGGATGTCGGAAATGACATCATCAATCATGGTGCGCACGGATGAATCGAGGCGCTGCGTCGGTCGATCGAGTTCACTGTGAGCAAGCGTGAGGGCACCTCGCAGGCGTTCTCGTGTCACTTTCATCTGGTTCATTGCCCTTTGAAAGTCGCCGACGACGTTGATACTGAAAGAAACAACGACCAGAATCGCAAAGGTCACGGCGGTACCGTACGGCCGAAGTAGCGGGTTGTTCGGTTCGGCTGGGTTGACGAGGTCCACGAAGAGCGACAAAAAGACTGGCCGGATACCGCACGCCACGAGATAGGTGGCGCCCACGATGAGCGGGCGCATCCGAATTCGACGACGGACGAGCATGTTGACCATCAACATCAACAGCAGTGGCGGAACGCTAGCGAGAAAAGGCACCCAGGCCATGCTGAACGACGACCGAAAATCCACATAGGGGTCAGACACGAGATTGAGCACGCTGGTAGCTCCGAAGCCCCACACGCCGACGCGCCAACTGAGGGCCCGCACGCCGCAAATCGCAGCGATTGCCCTCCTCGCTCGTGATGCATCGATGCCCACCATGACACTCACGTTATCGACGTTTCCCCTGCGGTCCGAGTGACGGGTGCAGAAGAACCGCGACCGCACGCCCGATAACATAAATAGCACAATGGCTTACCCCAAGAATTCCGCGTTTGGTCCCGCTGCCGACCAGGTCGTCCCATCCCCCTCGTTCCCTGCAATCGAGCGCGAGATCCTCGAGTTTTGGCGGCGAGACGAAACTTTCCGCGCATCCATCAGTCAGCGCGCGCAACAGGGTGCCGATGAGTGGGTTTTCTACGATGGCCCCCCGTTTGCCAACGGTTTGCCCCACTACGGTCACTTGCTCACCGGTTATGCGAAAGACGTCTTTCCTCGGTTCCAAACGATGCGCGGCAAATTGGTGGAGCGCCGATTCGGCTGGGACACACACGGGTTGCCCGCCGAGCTTGAGGCGATGCGCCAATTGGGTATCACCAAGAAAGACGAAATCGAAGCGATGGGAATCGAGACGTTCAACGCCTCGGCCCGCACTTCGGTGCTCGCGTACACGAAGGAATGGGAAGAGTACGTCACTCGACAGGCTCGCTGGGTCGACTTCGAAAACGACTACAAGACGCTTGATATCACGTTCATGGAGAGCGTGATCTGGGCCTTCAAGCAACTGCACGACAAGGGCTTGGCCTACGAAGGTTTTCGGGTGCTCCCATACTGCTGGAACGATGAGACGCCTCTGTCGAACCACGAACTTCGCATGGACGACGACGTGTACAAGATGCGCCAGGACCAGTCTGTAACGGTCACCTTTCCGTTAGCGGGTAAAGAGGCCGAAGAGCGGGGACTCGCCGGAGTCAAGGCGTTGGCCTGGACGACGACCCCCTGGACATTGCCGACAAACGCTGCGCTCGCCGTGGGTCCCGAGATTCACTATGCAGTTGTGCCGGCCGGCCCGAACGGTGCCGCTGACGCCGAATCTGGTGCCTCGGGTACTGGTGCTGCCCCCGGTTACTTGATCGCTGTCGACCTACTCGGCAATTACGCCAAAGACCTCGGTTACGAATCCGCCGAGGATGCGCGTGCCGCCGTCGTTCGCGAAATTCCCGGCCGCGAACTCGAAGGTGTGACCTACGAGCGACTCTGGGACTTCTACGCCGACGATGAGGAGTACGCGGGTCGAGCGTGGTGCATCCTCGTCGCCGACTACGTGACTACCGCCGATGGCACCGGAATCGTTCACCAGGCACCCGCATACGGTGAAGAAGACCAGAAGGTGTGCGAGAGCGCCGGCATCCCCGTTCGTATCTCGGTCGACGACGGTGGCAAGTTCTTGTCGCGGTTCGGAGCCGTTGCGGGCATGCAGGTTTTCGAAGCCAACAAGCCGCTGACGCAAGAGTTGCGTCAGATGGGTCGCCTCCTGCGCGTTGCGAGTTACGAGCACTCGTATCCGCACTGTTGGCGTTGCCGCCAGCCCTTGATCTACCGTGCGGTGTCAAGCTGGTTCGTGCGTGTCACGGAGTTTCGCGATCGCATGGAAACGCTCAACCAAGAAATCAACTGGGTTCCCGAGAATGTCAAAGACGGACAGTTCGGAAAATGGGTCTCGAATGCGCGTGACTGGTCGATCAGTCGCAACCGTTATTGGGGCTCGCCTATTCCGGTGTGGAAGAGCGACAACTCCGACTTCCCGCGTATTGATGTCTACGGCTCGCTCGACGAAATTGAGCGCGACTTTGGTGTTCGACCGACCGATCTACACCGCCCGTTCATTGACGAGTTGACGCGTCCCAACCCCGATGACCCGTCGGGCGAATCGATGATGCGTCGCATTCCCGATGTGCTCGACGTGTGGTTCGATTCTGGTTCGATGCCGTTCGCGCAGGTGCATTACCCGTTTGAGAATCGTGAGTGGTTCGACACGCACAGCCCGGCCGACTTCATTGTCGAATACATTGGGCAAACCCGTGGCTGGTTCTATACGCTCCACATCCTCTCGACGGCACTGTTCGACCGCCCGGCATTTAGGAACGTTGTGAGCCACGGAATCGTGCTCGGCAACGACGGGCAGAAGATGTCGAAGTCGTTGCGCAACTACCCGGACGTCTCGGAAGTATTTGAACGCGATGGCTCCGACGCGATGCGTTGGTTCCTCATGAGTTCGCCCGTTCTTCGTGGCGGCAACCTGATTGTCACCGAAGAGGGCATTCGCGAAGGCGTGCGACAGGTACTGCTCCCACTCTGGAACACCTGGTACTTTTTCTCGCTCTACGCCAACGCAGACGAGTATGAGGCGGTTGGCCGCACCGATTCTTCAAACGTCCTCGACCGCTACCTGTTGGCAAAGACGCGCGACCTCATCGTCGACGTGCAGGGGCATCTCGAAGGACTTGATTCCACCAATGCCGCTGCCGCACTCCGGGACTTCGCTGATGTATTGACCAACTGGTATGTTCGTCGCTCTCGCGACCGATTCTGGACGGGTGGTGCGGCTGCTCACGACGCCTTCGACACGCTCTTCACTGTGCTTGAAACGTTCTGCCGCGTGGCCGCGCCGTTGCTCCCACTCGTAACCGAGAACATCTGGCAAGGACTTACCGGTGGTCGTTCCGTTCACCTCACCGATTGGCCCTCCGTCGACGAATTCCCCGCCGACCCCGAATTGGTCGCCACCATGGATGCCGTGCGGGAGATCACCTCTGCCTCGCTTGCCCTGCGCAAGAAGACCGGCTTGCGCGTGCGCCTGCCGCTCGCCGAACTCACGGTCGTCAGTGCGCACGCCGACGCACTTGCCCAATTTAGTGAGATTCTGCGCGATGAACTCAACGTCAAGCTCGTCACTCTCGTCGCGCTCACCGAAACGTCTGCGGCAGACTTCGGTGTCACCTCGCGTCTGTCGGTCAATGCCCGTGCGGCCGGTCCACGCCTCGGGAAAGACGTGCAGCGCATCATCGGCGCGGCCAAGGCGGGAGACTGGACAGAGACGAACGGAGTCGTCACCGCGGGCGGTGTCGAGCTTGTCGAAGGTGAGTACGAACTCACGCTCGAGACCGAATCCGATGGCGAGGGCACTCGTGCCCTAGGGCTTGTTCCCGGAGGCGGATTTGTGTTGCTCGACACGGCGACCACGCCCGAGCTCGAGGCAGAAGGCTTGGCACGCGATCTGATTCGCGCGGTACAAGACACTCGAAAGACGGCGGGCTTTGACGTGAGTGATCGCATCCACCTCGATCTCTTTGTTCTGGATCTGGCGGATGCGCAGGCGCTCGCCCGGGCGGGCGACGTCGACATTGCTGGTGAAACGCTCGCGACGAGCTTCGTTGTGCACTCCGGTCTCACCGCGGCGAACCTCCTCGAACTCAGCACAGGACTCCCCGCAGAATGGGTGCCCGGTCTCACGGCCGTCTCACCGGAGCACATCGGGGATGTTGCACCGGCGCAGTTTGCCAACGCGGGACGAATCCTCATCGCGGTGTCACGGGTGAATCGTGTTCTGAATGTCTAGCGATACTTCGTCACACTTTTCTAGTGACGACGACGATTTCGCGCGTGCCTCCCAACTTGTTCACCAAGAGCTTTCGGAACGCACGGGTGAGAAGAATCCACAGCCGCGACTTGAGCCCACGCGTCGAGTGGCGGACTTGCTTGGCGATGTGCATCGGGCGTTCGACGTGATTCACGTCACCGGAACGAACGGTAAGACGAGCATTTCGCGCATGATTGAGGCAATTCTTCGCTCTTACGGGTTGCGCACGGGTCTCTTCACGAGTCCTCATCTGCGGTCTTTCAACGAGCGCATTCAGGTCGGTGGTGAACCGATCGGTGATGACGTGCTCGTGGCAAGTTGGCTTGACATCAAGCCCTACGTCGAGCTTGTCGACGCAGAACTTGTGGCCAAGGGAGAGCCGCGCTTGACCTATTTCGAGTGCCTGACAGTGCTGGCTTTCGCCGCGTTTGCGGATGCCCCCGTCGATGTTGCCATCGTCGAGGTCGGTATGGGTGGCGAATGGGATTCGACCAACATCGTCGAAGCAGATGTCGCCGTTTTCGGTCCGATTGACATTGATCATGCTGACAAACTCGGTGGATCTCTCGACGCCATCGCTCGAACGAAATCGGGAATCATCAAACCCTCGAGCATTGTTGTCTCCGCCCCGCAACAACCGCTCGTCGAACAGATTTTGCGTGACGCCGCAGAGATGACCGAAAGCACCATCTATTTCGTTGATACCGACATCGTCGTAACCGACCGTGCGATGGCGGTTGGTGGTCAGTTGTTTTCGGTTAGAGCGGTTTCGGGTGAATACGAGGATGTGTTTCTCGCACTTTTCGGTCGCCATCAATCGCAGAACGCTGCTGTTGCGATTGGTGCTGTGGAGGCATTCTTGGGTGGAGGAACCCAGCCACTGAGCGTCGAGGTGCTGGCCGAGGCATTTGCCACGGTGGAATCTCCGGGACGTTTGCAACGCATTGCCGCGGAGCCACCGGTCATTATTGACGCTGCGCATAACCCACACGGTGCGGTCGCCCTAGCAACCGCTATAACCGAGTTTTTCAACTTTGACGATGTGACCTTGGTGTTTGCCGCCTTCGATGACAAGGATGCCGACGGCATGTTGCGCGCTCTGTCAACGTCGGTCACGCGTGTGATTCTCACCACGGCTCCGAGCGAACGGGCTCGGTCACCGCACGAGCTGGCATCCATCGCGAGGGACTATTTCGCTGAGTCGGAGGTTTTCATAGATGTTGATCCACTGATCGCATTCGAACGCGCGCGAGCACTTGCGCTGGCGGCGGACAGTGGAGCTGTCATCATCGCAGGGTCGATTAGTTTGCTGGGTGCCGCGTTGACCGCCGCGTCAGAAAACGGATGGACGTGAACATGACAGAACTTGATGCTCCGGTGCCGGAACCGCGGGCAACACGGCGTGGTGCGCGGCAACGCAAGCTCGTGGAGAGTTTGGGCGCGATTGTGCTGATTTTTGAGTCAGTGGTGACGTTCTTGGGCGCTCTCGCCATTTTTGGACTCAAGGCGCTTCCTCCTGAGCAGGCGCTGGGGGGCGGGGCTGTATTGGTATTAGCTCTTTTTCTCACGGCCGGCGCGCTGAGATGGCGATGGGGGATTGTGGTCGGTAGTGTCCTTCAGGTTGCCGTTCTGGTCACTGGACTGTTCGTTCCCGCCATGTGGTTTGTGGGGGGAGTGTTCGCAATCCTGTGGTCCTATGCGATTTACACGGGCTTCAAGCTCGATTCACAAAAGAAAGAATCTGCCTCATGACTGCACACGTTGAAGAGACCCTCATCCTCGTTAAACCCGATGGAGTTGCACGCAATTTGACGGGGGAGATTCTGCGCCGCATTGAGGCGAAGGGATACGTTCTCGTCGACATTCGCATGGTGCAAGCTGACCGTGCTCTGTTGCACGCGCATTACGCAGAGCATGAAGGCAAGCCGTTCTTCGACCCCCTGGTGGAGTTCATGCAAAGCGGGCCGGTCGTTGCTCTTCGAGTAGCGGGCAATCGTGTCATCGAGGGCTTTCGTTCACTCGCCGGCACAACGGACCCAACAACCGCCGCCCCAGGAACGATTCGAGGAGACCTCGGTCGCGATTGGGGCGCCAAGGTTCAGCAGAACTTGGTCCACGGTTCTGACTCTCCGGAGTCCGCTGAGCGCGAGCTCGCGCTCTGGTTTAGCTAGAGGTAGCTCAGCCAATCCAGTCGAAGTTGTGCGATAACTGCGACGGCGAGGTACGAAGCCAGCACGATGGTCGGACTCCACGAGAGCAGCCGACCCCCCAACTCGCGAACCTTTTCGTTGGTTGACCACACTCCGTGCTTGAGATTCCATAGCGTCGACACCCAGAACAACGGGATGACCGCGATCCACGTCACCATGCACCACGGGCACAGCGTGCCCAATACGAAAACGCTTTCCGTAATTAACCAGATCACGAAGCCGAGCGCGCCGGTGGCAACGACGTTGAATGCAATCCACCACCAGCGTGTAAATCGCGCCCCAGCCAACATGCCCACGCCGGTAGCCATCACCACGGGCCACCCGATCAAGCCCAAGAGTGAGTTGGGGAACCCAAAGACCGATCCTTGGGGCGAGCTCATATTCTTTCCGCACTGGACCAGCAACGTGAAGTCGCACGATGCGGCGTGCTCAGGATTCAGCAGGACCTGAATTTTTTCGTAGGTCAACTCGAAAGCCGCGAGCAGTCCGATTGCGCTCGCGATGATAAGAAAAATCGAAAGTCCCAGTAGACGCTCGGTTGTGGCAACAGTCTTGGTGGATGTCTCAGTCACCATCGCATTATGGCAGGTGAGCCTGCGCCGTAACTGTCACGAACTCGTGCAATACTGAGGGAAGCGGTTTTCGGCGAGCGTGAGATTTTTACTCAGCGGCGCGTGACCAACAAGTTTCCCGGCGAATTCGTATGGAGTTCGTCGGACAAGAATTAAGTCGCAATTCCACCTAAGTCGTTGACGATGTGAGGAATTGTGCGGAAAGTACACCGACATGGTGAATGACAACACGACAACCGAACTCAGTTTCGATCGACGCAATCCTTTCGAGGTACCGCAGGGTTACTCCCCGAGTGCTGCGGATTTTCTCAACGCCGAGGTCGCCGAGGGCGGGACCGACGACAGCGTCGCTGACGTGAATGACAAATCTGGGCAGACCGTCGATCATCCGATCATCGCTCCGAGTGAGCCCACGGACTTGATTTTTTATGCGCCCAACCTTCCCAGCGTGGAAGATCGACCATGGCGCGAGAGATTTTACGACGACGACCAGACCTGGGAGAGTGCCTCTGCGCGTCGCAGGGCCCGTCGCCGTTCGGGTGATGATCGTCCCATCGCGGATGATCCAAATACCGTTGTCAAAGTCCGTCAACCACGCGAACCCGACCTCATCACCGAGCCTCAGCGGGTTCGAGGTTCCACACGTCTAGAAGCAAAGAAGCAGCGTCGACGTGACGGTCGCGATCAGGGTCGCCGTCGCGCGGTCGTCACCGAAAGCGAGTTTCTAGCGCGACGTGAAGCAGTAGATCGTTCGATGATTGTGCGCGAGAAAGACGACAAAATTCAGATTGGAGTCCTCGAGGACAACATCTTGGTGGAGCACTATGTTGCTCGATCCTCCGAGGCGAGTCTGATTGGCAATGTTTATATCGGCAAGGTGCAAAACGTGTTGCCGTCGATGGAAGCAGCCTTCGTCGATATTGGCCGTGGTCGCAATGCGGTTCTTTATTCCGGAGAAGTTGACTGGGATGCAGCCGAAACGGGTAACCAGCCGCGACGCATCGAACTTGCACTCAAGACAGGCGACAAGGTGCTCGTGCAGGTGACCAAAGACCCGGTTGGTCACAAGGGCGCCCGACTTACGAGCCAGATTTCTTTGCCCGGTCGATACCTGGTTTACGTGCCCAACGGTTCAATGAGCGGCATTAGTCGAAAACTTCCTGACACCGAGCGCACTCGTTTGAAGGCAATCCTCAAAGAGGTTCTCCCCGAAAACGTCGGTGTCATCGTGCGCACGGCAGCCGAAGGCGCGACCGAAGAACAACTCACTTTTGACGTGGGCCGATTGACGGCACAGTGGGAGGATATTTCCCACAAGGTCGAAACGATGTCGGCTCCTGCTCTGTTGCACAGCGAATCCGATCTGCTCATCAAGATTGTTCGTGATGTCTTCAATGAGGACTTCCATCGAATGATCATCGCGGGCGACAGCGCACGTTCGGCAATCGAGTCTTATCTCACACAGGTGGCACCCGAACTCATCGAACGCGTAGAGAAATTCGATGGTGACGGAGACATTTTTGATCATTTCCGAATCAATGAGCAGATTGAAAAGGCTCTCGATCGCAAGGTGTGGCTTCCATCCGGCGGTTCGCTGGTTATCGACCGCACGGAAGCGATGACGGTCGTTGACGTGAACACCGGAAAGTTTGTCGGGTCAGGCGGAAACCTCGAAGAGACGGTCACAAAAAACAATCTTGAAGCGGCCGAAGAAATCGTTCGCCAGCTCCGACTTCGAGATATCGGCGGAATTATCGTCGTCGACTTCATCGATATGGTGCTCGAAACAAATCGAGACCTCGTGCACCGTCGTCTCATTGAATGCTTGAGTCGTGACCGTACGAAGCATCAGGTTGCCGAAGTGACGTCACTTGGTCTCGTTCAGATGACGCGCAAGAAGCTCGGCCTGGGCTTACTCGAAACGTTCAGCGAACCCTGTGAGGTTTGTGCGGGTAGAGGCGTGATTGTTTTCCACGATCCGGTTATTCGTCGTCAGGTTCAGCAAACACCTCAGGGTGACAAGCCATCACGTCGCACCAAGTCTCGAGCCGCGGCGACGCCATCCGTGTCGCCTCATGGGATTCCAGAGGGGGCGAAAAGCGCCCTCGCCCAAATTGCTGCCAGCACGCTGCACCACAATGACGAACACGATGAGCACGATCACGAGCTTCTCGACGGTGACGAAATTGTCGAGCTCCTCGAAATGCCGGTCGTCACATCTCGGCGCGGTCGGAACACCCCCATCGAACGAGTCGACGCCATTTTGGACAACGTTCTCGAAGCGCTACCGGAGCCAAAAGCATCGGGTCAGGGTCGTCGCGGACGTGGCCGTGGACGCCGAGTGACAACGGGACCGATTTCCACCTCGGAGTCGACGCCCGATGAGCCGGTGGCGGCATCGCAATCAACAGATTTCATTGAAGAACGCAGCCAGGACTAGCATTGGGTCGGTTTGCACCGGCTCTGTATCCGGGCTATTCTTGACTTTTGGTGCGCGGGCGTCATTGCCCACGATGCATCCGAGTTTTACGTAGCGAAGCGGATTCGCCGTTTCCATTAACGAAGCAGGTAACAAGTGGTTTACGCAGTAGTGCGCGCCGGTGGCCGCCAAGAAAAGGTCGAGGTCGGCACGATCGTCACAATGAACCGTGTTGTGGCCGACAAGTCGGGCGTGATTGAGCTTCCCGCTGTCTTGCTCGTTGATGGCGACAAAATCACCGCAGATTCGGCTTCATTGGCGAAGATCAAAGTGACTGCCGAGGTCCTCAACGACCTCCGTGGACCCAAGATCATCATTCAGAAGTTCAAGAACAAGACCGGTTACAAGAAGCGCCAGGGCCACCGTCAGGAACTCACGCGCGTCAAGGTCACCGGAATCAAGTAGTCACAGGAGAACCGAAAGACATGGCACACAAAAAGGGAGCGAGTTCGACCCGCAACGGTCGTGACTCCAACGCACAACGTCTCGGCGTTAAGCGCTTCGGCGGTCAGAAGGTTCTAGCGGGCGAAATTCTTGTCCGCCAGCGTGGCACCCATTTCCACCCCGGCGTCAATGTCGGTCGTGGCGGCGATGACACCCTGTTCGCGTTGGCAGCTGGCGCTGTGGAGTTTGGCACGAAGGGTGGCCGCAAGGTCGTCAACATCGTCCCGGCGTAACAACGCCGGCACACCATCCGTTGAGGGGGCGAGCTGGAATGGCTCGCCTCCTCTTTTTTGTTTTTCAGATCGAATGGCCATGTGCCTTCCGCATGAAGAGGAGCTGACATGACGACTTTCGTTGATAACGTCACCCTCCATCTCCGTGCGGGTAATGGCGGTAACGGGTGTGTCTCGGTTCGGCGCGAGAAATTTAAACCACTTGCTGGGCCAGATGGCGGAAATGGTGGAAACGGCGGTGATGTCGTACTCATTGCCGACCCGCAAGTGACGACACTTTTGAGTTTTCATCGGCACCCACACCAGTCAGCCGAAAATGGTGGGTTCGGTATGGGTGACAACCGGTCCGGTCACTCCGGATCGCACACCGAACTCTCGGTTCCCGTTGGAACCGTCGTGAAAGATGCTGACGGAACGCCGTTGATAGACATGGACACGCCGGGCATGCGTTTTGTCGTAGCACCGGGGGGTCAGGGCGGACTCGGGAATGCAGCACTTTCGTCGACGAAACGGAAAGCACCCGGTTTTGCCTTGCTTGGCACGGAGGGTTGGCAGGGCGACGTCATCCTCGAATTGAAGACTCTCGCAGACGTGGCGTTGGTCGGTTTTCCCTCTGCCGGCAAGTCGAGTTTGGTTGCCGCTCTCTCGGCGGCTCGCCCAAAAATTGCCGACTACCCGTTCACGACGCTCCATCCCAACCTCGGCGTTGTGCAGGCCGGAGACTCTCGGTACACCATCGCCGACGTGCCGGGTCTCATTGAGGGCGCGAGCGAAGGAAAAGGGCTTGGGCTGGAATTTTTGCGTCACGTCGAGCGCTGCACCGCCTTGTTGCACGTCATTGATTGCGCCACGCTCGAGCCAGGTCGCGATCCGCTGAGTGATCTCGAGGTCATTAAGCGGGAACTTGCCGCGTATCCAGTTCCCTCCGATCAAATTCCGCTCCTCGATCGCCCGCAACTGATTGCTCTCAACAAGATTGACGTTCCCGACGGACATGACTTGGCTGACATGGTTCGTGCAGATTTCGAGGCGATGGGATATCGGGTTTTCGAGATTTCTGCCGTGTCTCACGAAGGCTTGCGACCCCTGTCGTTTGCACTGGCTGAAATCGTGGAAAAACATCGTGCGGAGGTCGCTGCCGAACCGGTCGCGCCGCGAATTGTCATTCGTCCGACAGCCGTTGACGAAGCTGGCTTCACAATCAAAGTCGAGGGTGGGAGTGACGGACCGATTTATCGCATCCGTGGTGCCAAGCCCGAACGTTGGGTCATGCAGACAGACTTCCAAAACGACGAGGCTATTGGTTACCTCGCCGATCGACTTGCCAAACTTGGCGTCGAAGGGGAACTCTTCCGTGCAGGTGCCGTCCCCGGATCCACGGTCGTCATTGGTGCCGGCAACGGTGTCGTGTTCGATTGGGAGCCGACACTCACGTCGACTGCTGAATTGCTCGTCGGTCCGCGGGGTTCTGATGAGCGTCTGAGCGAGAATAGCCGACGCAATACTAAGCAGCGTCGTGAAGAATATGGTGCGTTGATGGATGCGAAGCGCGAGGCCCGGGAGGAGCTCGGGCGCGAGCGGGACGCAGGACTCTGGGTTGGCGAGGAGGATGACGAATGAGCATGACGAGGTCGGACATCCCTCGTGCCAAGCGACTTGTTGTGAAAGTGGGCTCGTCGTCGATTAGTGGCGAGAACGCCCATCGCATTGACAACTTGGTCGATGCCCTCGCGGCCGCTCACGCGCGGGGAACGGAAGTCGTCCTGGTCTCGTCAGGTGCCATTGCCACGGGTATGCCGTTTCTAGGGCTTGGCGACCGACCGACCGATTTGGCCACCCAGCAGGCCGCCGCGGCGGTGGGGCAGAACGTACTCATCTACCGATACCAGGAGTCACTCAGTCGGTTCGACATCACCGCCGGGCAAGTACTCCTGACCGCCGGAGACCTTGAGGACCCTGTGCCACGCGGCAACGCAGAACAGGCGATCAACCGCTTGCTTGAGTTGCGTATCCTGCCAATTGTGAACGAAAACGACACGGTTGCCACCGCCGAAATTCGCTTTGGCGACAACGATCGACTCGCTGCACTCGTTGCGTCGCTGCTGGGCGCCGATGCGTTGATTCTGCTCAGCGATGTGGATGCTCTGTACACGAAGCCACCGCACGAGCCGGGCGCCGAGCGTCTCGAGCAGGTTGCGTATGGAGACGCGCTGGCGGGACTCGAATTTGGCTCGGTTGGTGCAGCCGGAGTAGGCACCGGCGGTGCGGCCACGAAAGTTTCTGCGGCCCGACTTGCGGCCGTCGCGGGGGTGAGTGTGCTCGTCACGAGCTCGACGATGGTCGACCGGGCACTATCGGGCGAGATGATCGGAACGTGGTTTGACGCGAACCCTGTTGCGTCGGGCACGGCCGACGTTCGACTGACGAATGAGCGAAAGTAAACTTGCCCGCATGACACCGCACACCGTACGCCCGGAGTTAATCGCACTTCTCGAGGATTCTCGTGTGGCGGCTCGCACGCTGGCAAATGTCTCGACGACACACAAAAATGCCGGGTTGGCCGCTATCGCGGATGCAATTGAGTCGGACATCCCGGCCATTGTGACGGCGAATGCCATCGACCTCGAGAACGGTCGAACGAACGACATCGGCGAGGGGCTTCTCGACCGACTCCTGCTCGACGAAAAGCGCCTCCGTGCGATTGCATCGGCGGTTCGTCAGATCATCATGCTGACCGATCCGGTGGGTCAGGTTGTTCGGGGAAACGACATGCCCAATGGCATTCACCTCGCCCAGGTTCGAGTTCCGTTCGGCGTGGTAGGTGCCATTTACGAGGCTCGGCCGAACGTCACCATCGACATTGCGGCCATTGCACTGAAGAGTGGCAACGCGACGGTTCTGCGTGGCGGAAGTGCGGCAGAAAACTCGAATCGCGTGCTTGTCGCATTGATGCAGGATGCGCTGGCCTCCGTGGATCTTCCCCGACTCACGGTGCAGACTATTGACCCGTTTGGGCGCTCGGGGGCCACCGAGCTCATGACCGCTCGCGGGCTCGTCGATGTGCTTATCCCACGCGGATCACAGAGTTTGATCGACTCGGTCGTGCTCGAATCGAAGGTTCCCGTTATCGAGACCGGTGCCGGTGTCGTGCACCTCGTGATTGATGAGTCAGCACCGCTCGACTGGGCCGTCGAGATTGCGCACAACTCCAAAGTGCAGCGACCGAGCGTCTGCAATGCGCTCGAGACGATTCTCGTACTCCGAGGTGCTGCAGCCCGCGTCATTCCTGCAGTGTGCGAACGACTCTCACACTCAGGTGTGATTATTCACGGTGATGAGTCCACGCGGGCGTACTGGCCTGACGCAATTCCGGCGACTGACGAAGACTGGGCGACCGAGCATATGTCCCTGGAGTTATCGATCAAGGTTGTCGAGTCGCTGGACGAGGCACTCGACCACATTCGCACTTTTGGTACCCACCACACAGACTCGATCATCACCAATGATGTGGCACATGCCGAGCGTTTTCTCGCGGAGGTTGATTCTGCCGTTGTCATGGTCAACGCGTCGACTCGTTTCACGGACGGGGGAGAGTTCGGTTTTGGTGCCGAGGTCGGAATTTCAACGCAGAAGCTTCACGCCCGGGGGCCAATGGGGTTGCCCGAGCTGACCAGCACTAAGTGGCTCGTTCGCGGCTCAGGCCAGATTCGACAGTAGAATCAAGAACATGAACGTCATCACCACGATTGCTGCAGAAGAAACTCTCAATCCGCTGTGGGCACCTAGTTGGGTCTTTGGCGTTGTGCCGCTGGTGGCTTTTTTCTTGCTCGGATTTGTGGTGTTTACCTACCGCGACGTGGCCAATCGTCACAGTAACAAGACCGACAACGGCCACGGAGGCCATCACTAGGTCGTCGAGGACGACAGGGACATCCGTTGACCGCCGAAGGAAACCTGACGAGAGTCGGTGTTTTTGGCGGAACCTTTGACCCTCCGCACTGTGCGCATTTGATTGTTGCGAGCGAAGTGTTCACAGCACTTGAGCTTGACACTGTCGTGTTTGTGCCGGCGGGAGATCCGTGGCAGAAACTCGCTGTAGCGACTGCAGAGCAGCGGTTTGCGATGACTGAGCTGGCAATTGCGGGGGATGCACGTTTTCGCGCATCCCGAATCGATATTGATCGCACGGGACCCACCTACATGGTCGATACGTTGACCGACGTGGCCCGCGAGTTCACTGGGGCGAGTCTGTACTGCATCCTCGGGTCGGATGCTATCGCGGGAATGCACACGTGGCATGATTCTGCGGCATTGCCCGAACTCGCGACGTTTGTGGGGGTGGACCGACCCGGTCACATCATCAATCAGCCGACTCTTCAGGGACTCGACGTAGACTTTGTAACGATTCCACATATGGAGATTTCTTCGACGGACCTCCGGCGCAGAGTCTCCTCGAATCGCCCCATCCGATATTTGTTGCCAGATTCGGTCGCAGACTATATTGCGGCCCACAACCTCTACGGGAGTACGTCGTGAGTAACACCGCGGGAGAGTCGGGCGCGTTGAACGCCTTCGGCGACCTCTCGCGTCGTGCTCGGCGGGAACTCGAAGAATCAGGCGTGAATCCCGAGGATGCTCGCGATCAACTTCTCGCAACGGGGTCGATTCGACTTCCCACGGGGTCGATCCTGACCAACGACTTTGGGGGCAGTGCTGCAATTGCCGGTGGTGTGACCGACGGGGCTCATGACACTTCGGGTCTCAGTCGACGTGAATTGCGCGCCCTTCAGGAACGCACTGATCAAGTTTCCGCTCCATCGGCTCCTCTCACCGGTCGAACCGAACCTGCGCGATTCTCACTGCCGACCGCTCCGGGCGCCCCTGCGGCCAACCTTGGATTCGGGCTCTCGCCGGCACTTTCCGACAACGCTGCACCCGTAGAGCAAGTCATTCGTCACACGACCACTCCGCTCGATCAACTGATTTCACAACAGACCGTAGCGCCGGCAACTCAAGCTGTTGGAGAACCCTTTGGGTTGTCCACGCAATCGACCGGCGTGATTTCGACGACGAGTCACGCGCTCATCATTCCCTCTCCGCCCGACCCGCTTTCCGGCCCGATTGTCTCGCTCGATCAAACGGGCGAAGTGTTGCTTACGGGTCAGATTGTGTTGCCCGCGAGCCTCGGTTCGACCGGTGCCGACTCAGGTCGCCTCGATCTTTCAGAGGTTGATGTCATCGACTATGGAAGCGAGATTGCTCCGAGTCAAGACCTCGCGCCCGTTCGAGCAACGAGCGCGGTGAGCGCGACAGTCACACGGGGTGGCGCTGTGACGTCGCCGATCAAATCTCGTGACCGCGTTCCTCTGGCCTTGACCGTCACCGCGACGTTCTTGGCCGTCTCCGTGGTGGGTCTATTCGTCGCCGGTTACCTCTTGGGAGTCTTCTAAATGGTTGCATCTGCCCACGCGCTAGAAATTCTCAACATTGCGGTTGCGGCGGCTGATGCCAAAGGTGGTGAAGACATCGTGGCACTCGATGTCACTGGCCCTCTTCCGTTGACCGATGTCTTTCTCATCGTTACCGGTCGAAACGAGCGCAACGTCGTCGCGATTGCGGGCGAAATCGAAGACAAGTTGATTGAGCACGGCACCAAGCCTCTGCGGCGTGAAGGACGAGCCGAAGGCCGATGGGTGCTACTCGATTTTGGTGACCTCGTTGTTCACGTTTTTCATGAAGAAGAGCGTCTGTACTACGGCCTTGAGCGTCTCTGGAAAGACTGTCCGGTGCTTCCGGTCACGGTCGCCGGGGTGGATTTAGCACCCACTGAGTGATGTAGTAACCTTGTGCAGTTGGTTCGAGAGAACCGCACGGGTCTGTGGCGCAGCTGGTAGCGCACCTGCATGGCATGCAGGGGGTCAGGGGTTCGAGTCCCCTCAGATCCACAAATGCCGAACGCCGCTCTGTGTGAGCGGCGTTTCGCATTTCACCCGCGGCAGAAGGGGCGTCGAGTCCTCTCTGCATGTCATCTCGCTGATACGCTGAACCCACATTTTTCTCACACATCAAGGAGTCGCCATGTCCGAAAACACGAGCCCTCAAAACTGGGTTGTCACGCTCATTCTCTGCATCTTCCTCGGGGTGCTGGGAATCCACCGCTTCTACGTGGGCAAGGTCGGCACGGGCATCCTGATGCTGCTGACAGGCGGTGTGTTCGGCGTCCTGTGGATTATCGACCTCATCATGATTCTCATCGGATCCTTTACTGACAAGAGTGGCCGTTTCGTCAAGCCGTAGTGTGTGGCACCGCGGAAAATGACGGGGCACATTACGCTCGCGCTCGATGCGGGTCAAACAGGCATACGAACACTTCTGCAGCACGACGGTTCGCGCGTCGACGGGGGCTACCCAGGTTTGCGAACCGACGCAGAGCTGTTTGCGCAATTGGCGACGGTGATTGTGGATTCGCTGGCTGGGCACGTCGGGCCAGTGAGTTTATCCGTCGGCATGACGGGGCTCACGGCGGCGAATAGCAAACCGGCCGCGTTGCTCGCGTTGTTGCCCGACCAAGTGGAGCGCGTGTTTCTCGCGCACGATTCTGTAACTGGGTTTCTCGGCAGTATCGGCCTCGGTGAGGGTGTGATGACCGCGGTGGGTACGGGTGTTGTCACGCTTGGGGTGGGTGCGTCTTCAATTGCGCGTGTCGACGGCTGGGGCAATCTCATTGGCGATGCCGGATCGGCCTACTGGATTGGCCGTGCCGGACTGGAGTCAGGAATGCGGGCGTACGACGGTCGGCTGGAATCGCCCGCATTGCTATCCCTCGTGACGGACAATTTTTCTCACCCCGAAGAGGCCTACATCGACCTGCAAACGAGTTCGGATCGCGTGGCGCGCGTAGCATCCTTTGCCCGTGCGGTGATCGAACTCGCTGAGCACGACGACGTTGCGGCCGACATCGTTCGCACGGCCGGGCGCGAGTTGGCGATGTCGGCGTTGGCGGCAGCTCGTCGTGTGGGGCTGGTCGAACACGTCCGCACTGGCAAGGACGAACGCGGGCCTCGTTTCAGCTGGACCGGCAACGTCATGAAATCCGACCTTTTGCGGGAGACGTTCATTGCCGAGGTTTTTGCTGCGGTACCCACGGCTGTCCTGGCACCGCCCGTTGCCGAGCCCGTGGATGGGGTAGCGCTGCTCGAGCACGTGCCCAATGACTCGCCCTTGCAAGCAGCCATTCACGAGGCGCGGCGCTAGCTAGACGAGGTCGCGCCAATCGCGCTCGGGTTCGTCGGGCGCGCGTGGCGGAGGCTCGGGGTCGCCCCAACCAAAACCGTCTTCGCCGACAACGTCAATCGGCAGGGTGATGGACGATGTTGGAGGAAGCACAATGACATCTTCGTCGCGGCGGTACTTCAACACGTTCTCGACATAGTCGCGCACGGCTTCGTTGAGTGGCACATCCCGATTCTGTTCTTCGCACATGTACCAGCGGTGTTCGAGCACCTGGTGAAAAACCTCGGCGGGCTCGAGCTTGCTTTCGTATTCGGCAGGAACGGAGCGAATCACCGGCTCGTATACCCGGGTTAGCCACAGGTGAGCTTTCATCTCCTCATCGAGGTCGGGAATCTGCACTGTCGCCGAGTATCGGTCGAGGTCGTTGAGCAGACGCCGTGCTTGGTTTTCTTGCGTGTCGAGCCCGGTGAGGCGAAGCAGGCGTCGGGCGTGATGTCCGGCATCCACCACTTTGGGCTGAATGCGCACGGTTGTGCCAGTGTCGGTGGTCTGGATGTCGAGCTCACCGATGTCGAAACCGAGCGAGTTAAGGCGTTCAACCCGCTTGTTGATCCGCCACAGTTCTTTCTCATCGACCAGCTCGGGATCATTCAACTCGTGCCAGAGCCCGTCGTAGACGCGAAGAATACGGTCAGCGACGTCGACCGGGTCGATAGTTGGGTCGATGCGGCCGCCCGCGTGCAGGTCCATCAGCTCCCCAGCGATATTGACTCGAGCAATCTCGAGGTCGTGCGCACGTTGCCCGTCGGTGAGCGATTGTGGGTAGAGTCGTCCCGTTTCGGCGTCGACGAGATACGCGGCGAATGACCCTGCATCACGACGAAACAACGTGTTGCTGAGCGATACGTCACCCCAGAAGAACCCGATGGAGTGCAGACGCACCAAGAGAAGCGCGAGGGCGTCGGCCAGCCGTTTGGCCGTTTCCGGGCGCAGGGTCGTTGAGTAGAGCCCACGAAATGGAATGGAGTATTTGAGGTGTCGAGTGACCAGCGCAGCTGGCAATTCGTTGTCGTCGGCATCGCGCCGATTGGTGATGACGGCAATCGGCTTGACACACGGGACTTTGAGTCTGCGCAAATCGCGCAACATTTCGTATTCGGCCGCCGCCATCTCTGGCGTCGTCTCTTTGATGGCGATGACGTGCTCGCCCATCTGAACAAAACGCACGACGTGGCGTGAAATACCTTTTGGCAGACTCGTGGTGACATCATCGGGCCAGTCGACCAGGGGAAGATGCCACGGTAATGACAAAATCTCCGGCTCGACTGACGCCGCGGTGATGCTCAGTGCACTAGGCACGGGCGTCTAATTCGATTAGTCGACGACAGGCTTCGACAGTCGCTGCTCGGTTTTTGCATCGAACACGTGTACGTGCTTGGGTGTCGGAGCGACCGTGATCTTGTCACCGCGGAGCGGGTGATGGCGGCCGTCGACGCGAACAACGATGGGGTGCTCTTTGCCTTCGATGGTCGCGTGACCGTACAGGTAGCCGTCGGCACCGAGTTCTTCGACCACATCCACTTCGACCGCGATGCCCTTACCCTTGGTGACCTCGAGGTCTTCGGGGCGAACGCCGACGGTTACCGTCTTGCCATTGCCGTGATCAAGAACTTCTTTACCAACCGCGATCACGTCGTCGCCAATTTCTACGCCCGTGGAGGTGAGCTTTCCCGGGAAGAGGTTCATTGCAGGTGAACCGATAAATCCGGCGACAAACACGTTCGTGGGGTTCTCGTAGAGATCGCGCGGGGTCCCGACTTGCTGCAGAACACCGTCCTTGAGCACGCAGATGCGGTCACCCATGGTGAGAGCCTCGGTCTGGTCGTGCGTGACGTAGACGGTCGTAACGCCGAGTCGTCGCTGCAGTGACGCAATCTGCGTGCGGGTCTGAACGCGCAGCTTGGCGTCGAGGTTCGAGAGTGGTTCATCCATCAAGAAGACCTGAGGCTGACGCACAATGGCGCGACCCATGGCAACGCGCTGGCGCTGACCACCCGAAAGTGCCTTGGGCTTGCGGTCGAGGTACGGCTCGAGGTCGAGAAGCTTGGCTGCTTCGAGAACGCGTGCGGCCCGCTCCTCCTTCGCAACACCGGCAATCTTCAACGCGAAGCCCATGTTTTCGGCAACAGTCATGTGCGGGTAGAGCGCGTAATTCTGAAAGACCATGGCAATGTCGCGGTCTTTCGGCGGAATGTTGGTGACATCGCGATCACCAATCAGAATCCGCCCCGCGTTGACCTCTTCCAGGCCGGCGAGCATCCGCAACGTGGTGGACTTTCCGCAACCCGAGGGGCCGACGAGAACGAGGAACTCGCCGTCTTTGACCTGCAGGTTGATTTTGTCGACGGCGGCGCGTGTGGTTCCCGGATATAGCCGGGTGGCGTTGTCGAATGTTACTGATGCCATGGTGATTTCTCCTTCACCGGCAGGTACGTGCCGGACGATCCTTAGTGAATGAAGACGACATCGAAAAGTGACGTCGACCCCTAAAGTATTCCATGTTCCCGGGAATACTGAACTATGAGTTGTGGTTCGTCACAGAGAACGAATAGAGGATGCTCATGACCGATAACCCCTTTGCTGACGTCGAGTTCGGTCTCGACACCTTTGGCGATGCCACGGTGGATGCGGCGGGAACGCCGCTGTCGCACGCGCAGGTCTTACGCAACGTGGTTGACGAAGCCGTGCTCGCAGATGAGCTGGGCATTGACTTCATTGGTATCGGGGAGCACCACCGCAAGGATTTCGCGGTGTCGGCACCCGAGGTGGTACTCGCGGCAATCGCGGCTCGCACGTCGCGCATCCGTCTGGGTTCGGCCGTGACCGTGTTGAGCTCCGACGACCCTATCCGCGTGTATCAGCGTTTCTCGACGCTCGATGCCGTTTCCAACGGGCGTGCGGAAGTGATTTTGGGGCGCGGATCGTTCACGGAGTCGTTTCCTCTGTTTGGCTTCAATCTGGCCGATTACGAATCGCTGTTTGAAGAGAAGCTTGATTTGCTTTCGGAAATCATCACGGAGAAGCCGGTCACGTGGGAGGGTTCGTTCCGCCCGGCGTTGAGGAATCAGGCAATTTTTCCTCCCATTGAGCACGGCACCTTGAAGGCATGGATTGGTGTGGGCGGAAGTCCGCAGTCCGTCGTGCGTGCCGCCCACTACGGATTGCCGCTCATGCTGGCGATCATTGGCGGTAGCCCCTTACGTTTCAAGCCGTACGTCGACCTTTATCACGAGGCACTCGAGAAGATGGGAAAGCCCGCGCTCCCGGTTGGCGAACACTCGCCGGGCTTCGTTGCCGCCACGGACGAGGAGGCGCGAGAAACGGTTTGGCCGCACTATCAGCGCATGCACGCGAGCATCGGTCGAGAGCGTGGGTGGCCACCCCTGCAACGAGGTCAGTTCGACATGGAATGTGGCCCGGATGGCGCCCTCTTTGTGGGATCTCCGGAGACGGTCGCACGCAAGCTGGCCAAAACGGTCGCCGGCCTGGGTCTCGGTCGCTTCGACTTGAAGTACAGCCTCGGTTCGCTGAGTCATGAGAACTTGATGGAGTGCATCCGTTTGTATGGAACAGAGGTTATTCCCCTCACTCGCGAACTTTTAGCTGTCGAATACGCGCCTGCTCTCGCGTAATGTGAGCGCATGGCGCGATTACTTCGGCAGTCCGCAGTGGTCACGCTGTGCGCCGCTGTTGCGCTCGCGTGCGTATTCGTTGTCACGGCCGCGGCGCCGGTGCGCCTGACGAATGGCCCTGTTCCAACGAGCACGGCCACGCCGACAGAGGTTGTTGCGCAGCCGGTTGATCCGATTCGGGCGTGGTCGGAATTGAGACTCGCGGAGATGACTCCCGACGAGAAGGTGCGGAGCTTGCTCGTCATTCACGTCCCGGGTATCAACCCTGATGGGATGCGCGTGGCCGTCGACTCGGTAGCGTCGGGTGGAGCCGGTGTGGGTGGTCTGATCTTGATGCGCGACAACATTCCCGGAACCCCCGAGGAGCTTGCCAGCCTGACGGCGTACGCGCAAGCGGACCCGGCGTTACCGCCCATTGTGGCGATGGACGAAGAGGGAGGCGACGTTGTTCGACTTCCGTACGACGAATTTGCCGGCGCTGATTCTCTGCGCACGGCAGATGCCACGCAGACGGCGACCGCGTTTGCGGGCAGAGCCGCATTGCTTTCGTCGGTGGGTGTGAATCTCAACTTTGGTCTCGTCGCAGATGTCACGTCTGACCCGGGTTCCTTCATCTATTGGCGCACGTTCGGTGATGATCCGGCGGCTGCGGCGCAGCGTGTAGCGGCGGGTGTGAGCGCCGAGACTCCCGTGGTTGCGAGCACGCTGAAGCATTTTCCCGGGCACGGTCGAACGGGCGCGGATTCGCATCGGGGCATCCCGACGACCGAAGTGTCGATGGACGAGTGGATGTCGACGGATGCGCTGCCGTTTGTGGCGGGTATCACCGCTGGCGCACCAGCTGTCATGTTTGGTCACCTCGTATTTTCGAGCGTCGACTCAGCACCTGCAACCCTGTCGGGTCGTTGGCACGACATTCTTCGCACGGATCTGGGATTCGACGGGCTCGCCATTACGGATGACATGTTGATGCTGCAATCCTCGGGAATTGCCGATCTGAGTGACCCGTATGCCAACGCCGTATCAGCGCTCTCGGCCGGAAATGATCTGTTGCTGTATGTTTTACCGGCGGACATGACCACGGTCGGCATCGATCTGACCACCCTCTCCGCCACACTCGTGGCGAACGTGAGTGCCGAGCGTATCGACGAGTCAGCCTTGCGGGTTCTCATGTTTCGCCGTGCACTTGCGCCGGATGCGTTGACGTGGCGTCCGCCGTGTGATGTTTTGTGTACCGCACAACAGGTGGGTGGGTTCGTGTCCACCCGGCCCGTGATGCTTGTGAGGCAAGACGCCTCAAGTTTGAGCTAGTCGGCCGTCTCGCCCATAATTTCGACACGAATTCGACGGATGCTCTCGAGCAAGAATCCGACGAGAATCCAGTTCGAGGCTGCCGGCGCTTTCATCACAATCGGTGACGTGAGCGCCGGCATTTCGTTTGTGGGCGGGTGTGGAATGTCCATCGCGGGCAGGCCGGCGTCGCGCACGAGCAGGCGCAGGTCGTGTGCGGTGCGGGTGAGCTCTTGCGCAATTTCGCGAATCGCGGGTTCTGTAACCAGACTCGAGTCGTAGTGGTCGCGCACGGCACGAGCCATGCTGATGGTGCGCGTCACGAGCACGTTGAGGCGGTCGAGCATCTTTTCTTGCGCGTCCACGATCGTGCTCTTTTTGCCTTGCCACATGTTGAAGCGCAGGCTCTCTCGTGCCTTCGTCACCGTGTCACGTGACGCGTTGAGTTCAGCTCGCAAGTCGAGCGCGCGCGTGAAGATGCTTTCGATGACCTCGGGTGACGTGGCACGGGTGAGCACCGCGCCCATGTCTTCGAGCGTCGACGCGACATTTGCCCCGAGTTGACCGATGGCGTGTGTCGAGGGACCGAGTTCAACCGGAGGAACAATCGCGGCGGTCACGATGAAGCCAATGAGCGCGCCGATAATCGTCTCGATGATGCGTTCGGCCGAGTATTCGGGTGTGGCAGCACCGATGGCAATCACGAGCATTGCACTGATGGCGATTTGGTTGCTCGTCGCCGGGGTGAATTTGAATGCCCAACCGAGCACGATGGCGCCGATGATGGCGACCAGCACGAGCCAGGACTGCCCACCGAGGGCGAGGCTCGCACCGAGCGCGATGGCCACGCCAAGAATGGTTCCGACACTTCTTTCGAGCGCCTTGCCAATCGACTGGTTCACGCTCGGTTGCACCACGATGATGGCCGCGATGACGGCAAAGATGGGCGCTCGGTCGGGGTAGACGAGTGAGGCCACGTACCACGAGGCAAGGGCGGCGAGAATCGACTTGCCGACTTGTAAAAGCGGGATGCGCTTCTTCACTTGCACCTGGCTGACGAGACTCACGCTTCCACCGTACTCGCGTGTGTGTGCTCGGCGGGTTCGGTCGCATCGACGTGGGCAGCGTTCTTCTGGCGTTCCTTCCAGTCACGCCACAGCGCGCGCAGATCCCACGCCTGCTCAGCTTCAATCGAGATGCCCTTCTCGCCGGTGCGCCGCGTGCGTCCCTTGATGAGCAGCATCTTCGTGCCAAACAGCAGTGAGCCCGTGCGTTCTTGAGCTTCTTCGAAGAAGGTGGCGTCGGCGCATCCGGTACCGTCATCGAGGCTGATGAACACGACGCGTTTGCCGGTGCGCATGGGTGGTGTTTGTGTGGCGATACGGATGCCCGCCACGAGTACCTCGCTGCGGTTCCACAGATCACGCAGGTTGTTCGCCGGGGTGACGTCGAGTTCCTCGAGCATCGGGCGGTATGCCTCGATGAGGTGTTGGGTGGCGTCCATGTCGAGCACGCGCAGCTCGACGTTCGCGCGTTGCGCCGGGGTGAGGTCGGCGTTTCCGCGGGGAACCAGGTGTCGATCATCCACGTCGAAATCGAGTTGATTCTGCGGATCCGATTTCGCCGGACGTTTGGCGGTGAGTTCGCGCACGCGCGCAACGACATCGCCACGGGTGGGGAGCGGACGTGCCGCGCCGGTACCGGCCCCGGCGTCGGTGTCGGCGTCGGCGTCGGCGCTCAAGCTGTCGAGCGCACCGACGAGTGCGAGGCGTTGCATGAGCGCCTTGCTCGGGCGCGCGCGAATGTACACGTCGGTGATGCCGGAATACGGCTGACCGGCGAGCAGCCGCACAATCTCGGGTTCGCTAATGCCGTGCACATCGCGCAGTGACAGGCGCACACCGAGCGTGCCGCCGGGCAGGCGCTCGACGCGGTACTCGTCCACACTGGCGTTCACGTCGAGCGGCAGAATCGGCACGCCGAGCCGTCGTGCCTCAGAGAGCAACAGTCGGCGTGGATACATGCCCGGGTCGTGCGTGAGCAGGCCAGCGATGAACTCAGCCGGGTAGTGCGTCTTGAGCCAGGCGCTCTGGTAGGTGGGCAGGGCGAAGGCGGCTCCGTGTGCCTTGCAGAAGCCGAACGAGCCGAATCCTTTGAGTACTTCCCAGATGCGGTCGATGTCGCGGTCGGTGAATTTGCGCGCTCCGGTAGCCGGGTCGATGTTTGCTTTCGTTCGGGCGCGAAACGCTGCCTCAATCGACGACGTGGCTTTTTCCATCGAGCGCCGCAGTTCGTCGGCTTCGGCAAGTGTGACACCCATGGTTTCGTGCAAAATGCGCAGGATGTGCTCGTGATAGATGACCACCCCGTAGCTGTCTTGCAGGAAGTAGCGAAAGCTCGGGTGCAGGTAGTCGGGTTGGGTGAACCCGTGTTTCGCATCCAGAAACGGTGCGACCATGTTGCCCTTCATGGGTCCTGGTCGAAAGAGTGAGATGTCGGCGATGAGGTCGTTGTATTCATCCGGTTGCATCTTGCCGATGAGTTCGCGTTGTCCGGGGCTTTCGATTTGGAACATGCCGAGCGTGTGGGCGGTGCGAATCGCGACGAACGTGGGTTCGTCGTCGTGCGGGATGGCGTCGAGTTCGATGGTGCCGTCGGGTTTCACATAAGCGGCATCAAGCGGGAGATCGCCGGCGGCCGCGGCGCGCGGGCCGTGTATCCGTTTAATTTCACGCAGTGTGTAGGCGAGCGTCGACTGCATGCGCACACCGAGCACATCGAGTTTGAGCAAGCCCATGTCGTCGATGTCGTCTTTGTCGAACTGACTCATCGGCAAGCCTGCACCGCTCGGTTGCATGGGGGAGAGGCTGTAGAGGTCGTTGTTGCTCAGAATCACTCCACACGGATGCATCGACACGTGCCGCGGCAAACGGTCGAGTCGCTCGGTGATATCGACGAGCAAGTCGAGGCGGTCGTCGGTGTCGAGCAGATCGGCGAATTCGCGCAACTCGGGGCGGCTGCCGATTTTCTCCCGAAAGTCGCGCGCGTTGAAGCGCCAGATGTTCTTGGCGACGAAGTTGATTTGGTCGTCGCTGAGGCCGAGTGCGAGTCCAGCATCTCGGGCGGCACCGCGCGCGCGATAGGTGTTCTGCATCGCCATCAGGCTCACGCGTGTCGACCCGTAACGTTCAAAAATCGCGCGGTAGATGTCGTGACGACGAGCCGATTCCACGTCGATGTCGATATCGGGCAAGGTCTCGCGTTTGTTGCCCAAGAAACGTTCGAACAGCAGGTTCAGTTCGAGCGGGTCGACGTTACTGACGCGCAGCAGGTAGTTCACCAGCGACCCGGCACCCGAACCGCGCGCTTGGTTGCGAATCCCCATGTCGCGAATCATGCGCGTCACATCGGCGACGGTCAGAAAATACGTCGCAAAACCGAACCCGTCGATGGTTGCCAGTTCGTCGCGCAATTGCTCGTGGATGCGCGTCTGCAACTTGTGGTTCGCATACGGGTACCGCTCGCTGATGCCCGCCTGCGCCATGCGGCGGAGCACCTCACTCGGTGGCGTCTCACGGTCGGTACCGTTCTCCGATTTGAGTAGACCAATCACGCTGTTCTCGGGCACTTTCGCTTGCCGCCAGCCGATGTCACTGTCGGGGTCGAGTGCGCATTTCTCGGCAAGTCGCACGGTCTCGGCGATGAGTCGCGGCGCGGCTCCTTGATCGAGCATCGAGTGGTTCACGATTCGGCGGGCAATCGCGTGCATCTCTTTGGGCGACTTGAGCCAGGCTTGCCCGTTCGGTTGCGGTTCGAAACTGCCGAGAGGCTTGAGCGCGGCGGCGGCATCGAGCACGTCACCCGTGATGGCATCGGTGGGCGCGAGGTAGCGCACGGCATTGGTGAGCACGGCGGGAATCTTGTGCGCGTCGGCTAACTCGAGCAGACGAGCCGCGTGCGTGAGGCTGCCCGGGCGACCCGGCTCGGTGTAGTGGCAGACGATGTTGAGGGTGACCGCACCGGGGAGGGCCTGCATCCACCAGGCCAATTTGTCGGATGCGCTGCCCGCGGTATTTTGTGCAACCCCACTCGCCACCGCGTGACCCACGTCGGAGTCGGGGCCGAGCAGCACGGTGACGTGTGTGCCGTCGGGCCCGCGCAGTAGGTGCGCGAGTCGGTCACGGCGCAGTGCCGGCTGGTTCTTGGCCGTGCGTGAGCGAGGGGAGTGTGCCTGCGTGATGGCGCGCGCCAGCACCGCCCAGCCAGCACCACCGTTGTGGCCGTGCGCGAGCAGCACGATGCGTCCGGCGGGTGTGCCGTCGCGCTCGGCCAGCGCGAGATCCACGCCCACCACCGGCGCAACGTTCGCGGAGATGCACGAGCGAATGTGCCGTACCGCCCCATAGAGTCCATCGCGGTCGGTGAGTGCGGCGATGGGTGCGCCAAACTCGGCCGCCGCCGCGACCAAGTGTTCCGGTCGGGCGGTGCCGTAGTGCGCGCTGAACGCGCTAGCGGTCTGCAGGTGTACGAAGGTTGCCATGGGTGCCACCCTCAAGCGCGAAGCTCGGGCGGTGCGGGTCAGGTGAAGAGCAGTTGGTCTATCTCTTCGCTCGAGGCGGAGAGGAGCATCCACGTGGCGCCACCCGGCCCGCGCGCCACGTCGTAGATGCCCTCACTGAATGTGCCACCAGTCATGCTGACGGCTTCGACGCGCCACACGGGCATGTCGAGTAAGACGGCGTTGCCCGGCGTAACGCGCGTGTGTTCGCTCCACCAGCGGCGGCGGGTGATCCACGGTTCGGGTGTGCTGAGCACACCGTAGAGCCGACCGCGCCAGGTGAAGCGAATGGGCATGCCCGAGGGGAGGGTTTCGACCTCGACGGGCTCATTGATCTGCATGTTGTTCCTCTGTGAGTATTCGAATATATCTTCGAATGTTCACAATAGGAACTGCCACCGACAGAGGTCTCAAGTGGGGGTTGAAGGTCGGTTTTGCCTAGGCAAAAACGCGTTCATTCTTGATTGAGAGTCAATCTGCTAAGACCTCACTGTAGGTGCAAAATGGGTACTGTAGGGGTGTGAGGCGAGGCCGCGGAATTGGAAAAGTAATTAAGTTCTTTGTCGCGCTTTGGACTGTCATCGCAATCTCCATTGGCGTTGGACTAATCAACGCAGAGCCGTCAAATGCGGAGAGCATACTCGCCCCAACGTACGCATCCTTAATCAGAATATCTGGCTGGAATTTTATAGGTCAAACCCTGACAGTTGAAGAGGAGGCGTGGCCGGAAGGGACCTCATTCTCCTATCAATGGTCGAGGGGAGGAGTCCCAATTCCTCAAGCGACAGCAAGAACCTATGTTGCAACAACTGAGGATGTCCACAACTCCATCTCAGTCGAAGTGACTGGATCCAA
>JBMOEY010000005.1:0-34629 GCA_049314515.1 Microbacteriaceae bacterium | reverse complement strand
GCCCATTGGTTTTACCTTTCGTCACGGACAAGCGAAGTTTTTACAGGTCCGATTAGGACAAGATTACTGCGCAGTGTGAGTCGCGAGAAACACGTCGGCCGGGTGTGTGAAATTCGTCACGGCCACGTCACCGGACTGCAGTTGAAGAACCGTTCCCAAAATCACGACCACAACCGCGAGGCTGGCAACACTCTGCAACCACTTGCTCATCCGGCTAGATCCACTCGGGTACAGCGACGCGACAACGACCATGAGAAGCCCCATCGAGAGCAGTGCCCACATAATGGATTCGGGAACCAGCGGCCACGTGTGCGCAATTCGTGCGTTGCGCGCCTGCTTGAATGTTTCAACGTCTTTGTAGAGGCTGTCGACCTCCTTGTCGGAGTAATACTCCGACTGAGAAAGCTCGTATGCCGCGTCTTGTATGTCATAGACGAGGGTGGAAGCGGATTCACTGACCACCATGTCACCCTGCGTGCCAACCTCCTCACTCACGACAACAGACGCGTAGTCGACGAGTTTCTGCCTGAGCGCTTGGGCTTCGGGCACATCGAGGGCCCCCGTATCCTGATCAATCGAACTGATGGCGGCAAATTCGCGCGACACATCGTTGGTGATTGATGTCGACGACTGCCACGCGGTCACAATGGCAAATGCGCCGAGAAACACAAACGCCGCGCCGGCAAAACGGATGATGGCAGTGGAGACGTTGTCGTTCATTCGCGACTCACCACCCTGTCTCCAGGTGCGAATGGTCAAGACAATCGTGATTGCCGTTAGCGGCACACCAACGACAAGCAATTGCACAATGAAGGGCAGAGAAATGAACGATTCGTAAGGGGTGAGTTCAACCGACATGGCGGCAATATATCAATCCCACACGTCGTCCAAGTTTCTTAAGTTGACTAGTTGAGATTGAAATGGAAGACGTGCACCCATGTGCCGTCTTCTTTGTGCGTTGTCTCGACCCAGCCCGTGGCCCCCTTGAATTTGCCAGAACCGCCAAGTATCGGGCGGGTGACGATTTTGCCCAGGCTGATTGTCGGGTCGGCGATCTCGTAGACAGCGACTCCGCCGACGACCATCTGGTCTTCAACGGCGCCGAACTGGAAGACGAGGTCGGAGCGGCGCAACTCTTGACCTGCGGTGGGCGTTTGTGGGGCAACCACCGTGAGCGATCCCGTCATGAGCCCGCCATCAGGCGACGTGGCGGGGATGATGAAAAATCGCTCATCCCCTGGAGTCGATCCATCGACCCCAGTATCCAGAACGGTGACCTGTGAGGGGTCGATTTCGTTGTGATCAAACTCGACCGTCTGATAGCTCATCCCGGCCGACGACAGCGAGACGGCAACCGCGACACCACCCACAATCAGAGCAATGAGGGCCATAAATATGGCGATGACCGCCGCGACATTTTTCGACACTTCGATTCCTTAGCAGACTCGTCAGACTACTTGAGTGCCGACCCACAATGCTTACACTTGACCGCCGTGGCCTTGACTTCTTCCGAACAGAACGGGCACACCTTGACATCTGCTGGGTTGCTCGCCACAGCCGCCTTGGATTTTGGCGCACTGGAAATGTCGCGAAGAGCGGTGACAAGGCTAACCGGATTCGCAATGCACTCGATGAACATTCGCGTTCCACCGGATCCCGTGATAACAACATTGCCGTACTTCTCTCGACCTAGCAGGGACTGGGCAGAGTCAACGACCTCGATTTTCGAAGCTTCAATTCGCTTCTCAATGACCTGGAAAAACACACTGATGTTTTCGACTCGGTCGGGATACACACGAATGCAGCGATACCTTCTGGTACCGATTCTGAAGAACCAGGCAATCCAGAGGAAGAGTAATGGGATCAGGCCGAGCCCGAACGCTGCAACGAAAGGAAGGAATACGGCGTTGAGCACCGACATTCCGATGATTCCACCAATCGTCCAGGTCTTAAACCGCCACTCGCCGATGAGGTCTGCCTGCGTCGAAACTTTGTCCGTGGGGAATGCCATATGTGCGGTCCTTAATTTCTCTGGAGTAGTGGGAATCGACCCAAACTCTACAGGACTGCGGACGGTCGTTCGGCAGAAAATTTTGGCAAGAATCAAGAGCGTGTGATGGTGCTCGCACATGGTGGAGATGGGGGGAATTGAACCCCCGTCCACTGCTGTGATTGTGAGTCTTCTACGGGCGTAGTCGGTGGAAACGTTCTACTTGGCTCCGACTTTTGTCACCAGACACCTAAGTCGACAAGCCCAGCCACAGTGCAAGTCCCGCGTTGCCCGGAGGCGCAACAACGCAGCTAGTTCCCTAGATAACGCCAGAACACGGGTCGGGATCTAGCCCGGTCTGACGGACTTCAGGCTCGCTTAGGCAGCGAGGGCGAAGTCGGTGCGCTTAGCTTTGGCACCTATATTTTGCAGAGAGCGTTAACGAGATAGCTCTGCATCCTCGGCCCGCTTCTCTCCCGCTCTCAGGCAATGTCGAAACCGATCATCCCCATGAAGGTGGCGAAGCAAACCATCACACGCTATTGACTTATCAAACCGTCAATCACGACGGACTCGCTCCCAATCTGGCGCGCACGTAATCATATAACCGCGGGCTGACAATGACTATTCCCACGTTTCGCAAATCGCGGCACGAGGGTTTCAACGTTGCTCAAAGCGACGTACGCTTGCACCATGACTACACGCGCAGCGCTAGATGCAGAAAAAATCACCACTCTGGATGGCCGTCAAACGACATTCGGCGAATTCGCCGGCAAAACCGTGCTCGTGGTGAACGTTGCGTCCAAGTGTGGACTCACTCCGCAGTATGAGCAACTCGAGGCGCTTCAGCGCGAATATGAGGGCCGCGGATTCACTGTGGTCGGATTCCCGTGCAACCAGTTCATGTTCCAGGAGCCCGGGTCGAACGAACAAATCGGCGAATACTGCTCGATGACGTGGGGGGTCACGTTTCCGATGATGGACAAGATCAAGGTCAATGGCAGCGGTCGCCACCCGCTGTACAAAGAGCTCGTCAAGGTCAAAGACGCCGGTGGCGCCGCCGGGCCGGTGAAATGGAACTTCGAGAAGTTTCTCGTGTTGCGCGATGGAACAGTGAAGCGCTTCCGCCCGCCGATGAAGCCTGACGCCCCAGAAATTATCGCCGCTATCGAGGCGGACCTTTCGGCGTAGTCGCGCCGCGCGGAACTACTCCCCGAGGCGATTTTTTGTGCGCATCGCGCGCTGCGCTTCGCGCGTGTCTTGACGCTCTCGAAGTGCCTGACGCTTGTCGTATTCCTTCTTACCCTTGGCGAGTGCGAGTTCGACCTTCGCGCGTCCATCTTTGAAATACAGCTGCAGCGGCACGAGCGTGTAGCCACCTTCTTTGACCTTGCCCGACCACTTCTCGATTTCACGCTTGTGCATTAGCAACTTGCGCTTTCGGCGAGGAGTGTGGTTGTTCCAGGTGCCCTGGTGATATTCAGGGATATGAACGGCGTCAAGATAGGCCTGACCAGCCTCAAAAAACGCATAACCGTCGACAAGGGATGCGCGCCCCTCGCGCAGTGACTTCACTTCAGTCCCCCACAGCACGATTCCGCACTCGAGCGTGTCAATGATCGTGTAATCGTGCCGCGCCTTGCGATTGGTGGCGACAACTTTTTCGCCCTTCTCTCGGGGCATGGCACACCTCCACTTCGCACGCGGGGCGAGACTCTCGTCTCGACGTCAGACGACGGTAATGACCGTCGGCCTGCCAGTTTAGCGCGCGGGAATGTTGCGTTCCGGAGCGCCCGTGTAGAGCTGCTGCGGACGACCGATTCGCGTACCGGGGTCGGAGTTCATCTCGCGCCAGTGGGCAATCCACCCGGGTAGACGCCCGAGAGCGAACAACACCGTGAACATGCGTGTCGGGAAGCCCATCGCCTTGTAAATAACTCCCGTGTAGAAGTCGACGTTGGGGTAGAGCTTGCGTTCGACAAAGTAGTCGTCGGCCAAGGCGATTTCTTCGAGTTCCTTGGCAACATCGAGCAACGGGTCGTTCAGACCCAAAGCGGCGAGCACCTCGTCGGCCGTCTCTTTGACGAGGCGTGCACGCGGGTCGTAGTTCTTATAGACGCGGTGACCAAAGCCCATGAGGCGCACGCCGTCTTCTTTGTTCTTGACCCGCTCGACGTAGCGTTGCACCGACTCGCCCGATCGACGAATCTCGCCCAACATGGTGAGCACCGCCTCGTTGGCACCACCGTGAAGCGGACCAAAGAGCGCATTGATGCCCGCCGAAATGGAGGCAAACATGTTTGCGTCGGTGGATCCCACGATGCGCACGGTCGACGTCGACGCGTTCTGCTCGTGGTCTTCGTGCAAGATGAGGAGTCGCTCGAGGGCACGCACAGTGACCGGGTTCATCTCGTAGGTCTCGGCCCGGTTACCGAAGGTCAGCCGCATGAAGTTTTCTACGTACGACAGCGAGTTGTCGGGGTAGAGGAACGCCTGACCGATGCTCTTCTTGTGCGCGTAGGCAGCCATGACCGGCAGCTTCGCCAGCAAGCGGAACGTCGCGATCTCGATGTGTTTCGGATTCTTCGGGTCGAGCGAGTCTTCGTAATACGTCGACAGTGCCGACACCCCGGCCGACAAAACGGGCATCGGATGCGCGTTGCGCGGGAATCCGGAAAAGAAGTTCTTCAGGTCTTCGTGCAGCAGGGTGTGGCGCTTGATGTTCAACTCGAATTCGGAGAGCTCCGATGCCGAGGGGAGTTCGCCGTAGATGAGCAACCACGCGGTTTCGAGAAAACTCAGGCTCGTGGCGACTTGCTCGATGGGGTATCCGCGATAGCGCAAGATACCTGCGTCACCGTCGATGTAGGTAATGGCCGATTTGGTTGATGCCGTGTTGACGAAACCGTAATCGAGCGCGTGCAATCCGGTAGCGGCAGTGAACTTGGAGATATCGACCGCGTCGCGCCCAGCCGTCCCGGAAAGAACGGGAAATTCGCTTGTCACTCCGTCAACGGTCACCGAGATCGTGCGACCGTTTGACGCAGGAACGACGGGCTCTGTCATGACTAAAGCCTAAGGGTAATTGGGCGGACCATCGTGTCGTCTTACCGACCACGCAGGCGATGAGACGCCGTGTTTATCCGCTCATCGGTAGCAGTTAGCGAGAGCCGAATGTGCTGAGGAAAATGCGATCCGTAAAAGTGACCGGGACCGCCCAAAATGCCAAGACTCGCGAGTCGATCGAGCGACTCCCAGGCATCTTTGCCCTCGGTAGCCCACAAATACAATCCGGCTTCGCTGTGGTCGATGCGGAAACCCGCCGATTCGAGCGCCGGCTTCAATGTGTTCCGGCGAGTGCGATAAATCTCTTTCTGAACGGACACGTGTGCGTCGTCGCCGAGGGCGACCGCCATCGCGTGTTGAACGGGTTGCGGCACCATCATCCCTGCCTGTCGACGGATGTTCGTCAACGGCGCGATGAGCTCGGCGCATCCGGCGACAAACGCCGCGCGATAACCCGCCATGTTGGATTGCTTGCTCAACGAATAGGCGCACAGTAGCGAATCGAACGAACCCTGCCTCACGTCGTCGGCGAGCAGGCTCGGGATGCGCGTCGTGTCCCACGGCGCGTCCCACCCCAGTTCCGCGTAGCACTCGTCACTCACGAGTATCGCGCCGAGTGCACGCGCCCGGCGAACACACTCGCGGAGGTACTCACTCGAACGCACCGATCCGTCCGGGTTTCCTGGAGAGTTGATCCACACGAGTTTCGTGTTTGTCGGCCAGGCGGCCGGGTCATCCTCGGCGATTGCGGTCGCGCCGGCGATGGTCGCCCCGATCTCATAGGTGGGGTAGGCCGCGCGTGGGTGCACGACGGCGTCGCCCGCACCCAACCCCAGCATGAACGGAAGCCACGCGACAAACTCTTTGGACCCGATGGTGGGCAACACGTTGGTGGCGCTGAGCCCGGTGACACCGCGTCGCCGGGCGAACCAGTCGGCGATGGCCGAGGAGAGGTCGGGAGTTCCCGTCGTGAGTGGATACGCGTGCGCATCCGTCGCTGCATTCAGAGCATTGCGCACGACATCGGGCGTGGGGTCAACTGGGGATCCGATGGAGAGATCGATGAGCCCGTCGGGATGCTCCATGGCCCGAGCGCGCACAGGTTCCATGGCATTCCATGGGTAGTCAGGCAGGTTGAGAAACACGCGCAGCGGCAGTCGAGCGAACTAGCCGGCTTGAGGTGGAAGCACGGATACCACGGGGTGGTCTCCGGCCATCACGCCCACCTTGGCGGCACCGCCGGGCGAGCCGATTTCGGTGAAGAACTCGACGTTGGCCTTGTAATAGTCGGCCCATTTGTCGGGAAGGTCATCTTCGTAGTAGATGGCTTCGACGGGACATACGGGCTCGCACGCACCGCAGTCGACACACTCATCCGGGTGGATGTAAAGCATGCGGTCGCCCTCGTAAATGCAGTCGACGGGACACTCGTCGATACAGGCGCGGTCTTTGACATCGACACACGGGAGGGCGATGACATAGGTCACGAGGAGCTCCTTGGAGGGTGAAACGAAGTGAGATTAGTTTAGCTTTGCGTGCTTGGCTCTTGCGCACGCCGGCGCGACACGCGCGGCCAAAAGATCAGAGCGACGGTCACGAGTGGAACGCCAATCATCCACGCGTTGCCAATCCAGGATTCGGGAACGAGCACGGATCCACCGGGTCCACGCTGGCTGAGCAGAAACACGGATGCGAGCAGCACGAGTCCGCTGAGCAACAGCCCCCATCGCGAGATGCCGACGAGCGAGAGCCCGAGCAACCAGGCGACCACGACAACGAGTCCCAGCACGAGGCCCCAGGGCACGTCAACGCCGGCGACCGTGACATGAGACTGGTGGATGACGGTCGTCACGGCACCTACGACAGCGCTGAACGCAATAGCCGCGATGGTGAGGATGAGCTTGAGCACGGCCTAAGACTACCGCCCACGTTAGGGCCGGCGTCTGGGTCGTGTATCGTAGGTAAGGTAATCCTTACCTAACCATTCGTATCCGAAAGAAATCGCCCGTGCTCGCAAATCTCTTCATCGCATTGCGTGAGGGCCTCGAGGCATCTCTCGTCGTGGGCATCCTCATCGCCTATGTCACGCGCACTGGTCGCCGCGACGCTCGTGGTGCGATTTGGCTCGGAGTGGGCTTGTCAGTCGGCACTTCGTTGCTCATCGGGTACCTCCTTTTGCAAATTGATGAACTGCCCGACATCGTCTTTGCGACGCTGGCCGGAATCCTGTCAATCTCTGCCTGTGCCCTGGTGACGTGGATGGTCTTCTGGATGGCCAAGACCGCCCGCAACCTCAAGGGCAACCTCGAGACAGGAATTGACAAGTCACTTGCCGGGGGCACGATCGGCCTCGTTATGCTCGCGTTCGTTTCGGTTGGGCGGGAAGGCGTCGAAACCGCACTCTTCGTCTGGACCGCAATGCAGGCCTCCGGGCAATCTCTCCTGCCGTTCATCGGCGCCGTGATGGGACTCGGTCTGGCCGTGGGCTTGGGCTTCGCTATATACCGCGGCATGGTTCGGCTCAACCTGTCCACGTTCTTTACGTGGTCCGGCTCGCTGCTGATTGTCCTCGCAGGAGGAGTGCTGACCTACGGCGTACATGAGTTCGAGGAGTACTACGCTCTGCCGGGCAATGGCGCCCTCGCGTTCAACGTTTCGCAAGCCATCCCCGAAGACAGCTGGTACGGGTCACTCCTGCAGGGCACGATCGGCTTCCGCCCGGAGATGTCCTGGCTTCAGGTCATCGTATGGGTGCTGTACGTGGGCATCACGCTGACCCTGTTCATACGTCAGGCCCGGCGCAAAACACCCCGCGTCGTGACATCGCCTATCGATGTCGTGGCAACTGCCGGATAGCTCGTCGCGGTGCGCTGACTCCGCCTAGCTCTGATCCTGCTTCTTGAGGCGGCTCGTCGCACGCGCCCGCTCAGTCATGTCGAGCACGACCTTACGGATGCGCACCTTCTCGGGCGTCACCTCGACACACTCGTCCTCACGCGCGAACTCGAGGCACTCTTCAAGTGAGAGTTGACGCGACGGCGTCATCGACTCGAAAGTGTCAGATGTCGACTGACGCATGTTCGTCAGCTTCTTCTCTTTCGTGATGTTCACATCCATGTCATCGTTGCGCGAATTCTCGCCGATGACCATACCTTCATAGACCTCTTCGGTCGGGTTGACGAAGAAGCTCATGCGCTCTTGCAACCCGATGATGGCGAACGGCGTCACGACACCGGTGCGGTCAGCGACGATGGAGCCGTTCGAACGCGTGATGATTTGACCCGCCCACTCGTCATATCCGTGAGAGATCGCGTTGGCAATACCGGTACCGCGCGTAATCGTGAGGAATTCGGTGCGGAACCCGATGAGACCGCGAGAGGGAACGATGAACTCCATACGAACCCAGCCGGTGCCATGGTTGACCATGCCTTCCATGCGACCCTTGCGGGCAGCCATCAGCTGCGTGATCGCACCGAGGTGCTCCTCAGGAGAGTCGATGGTCATGTGCTCAAACGGCTCGTGCGTCTTGCCGTTGACCTTTTTGGTCACCACCTGAGGCTTACCGACCGTGAGCTCAAAACCTTCGCGTCGCATGTTCTCAACGAGGATGGCCAGCGCGAGCTCGCCACGACCCTGAACCTCCCAGACGTCTGGACGCCCGATGTCGACGACGCGAAGCGAGACGTTACCGATGAGTTCGCGGTCCAAGCGATCCTTCACCATGCGCGCAGTGAGTTTGTGGCCCTTAACTTTGCCCACGAGTGGCGACGTGTTCGTTCCAATGGTCATCGAGATAGCGGGCTCGTCGACCGTAATCGCCGGCAACGGTCGCACGTCATCGGGATCGGCAATGGTCTCACCAATCGTGATGTCTTCGATTCCGGCGATGGCGACGATGTCACCCGGGCCAGCCGACTCGGCAGGGAAGCGCTCGAGAGCCCTGGTCTTCAACAGTTCGGTGATGCGAACACTCGAAACCGTACCGTCGTGCTTTACCCACGCAACGGTCTGCCCCTTCTTCAGGTTGCCGTTGAACACGCGCAACAGGGCGAGACGACCGAGGAACGGCGATGCATCAAGGTTTGTCACGTGCGCCTGAAGCGGGTGCTCGTCGTCGTAATTCGGTGCCGGGATGTGCTCGAGAATGGCCTCAAACAGGGGCTCGAGGTCGTCGTTATCGGGCAACGTGCCGTTTTCGGGCTTGTTGTGGCTGGCAGCACCCGCGCGGCCCGACGCGTAGACGACGGGAACGTTGAGTACTGCATCCAGATCAAGGTCAGGGAAGTCTTCGTGAAGGTCGCTCGCCAAACCGAGCAACAGGTCTTGGCTTTCACTCACGACCTCATCGATGCGCGCGTCGGGGCGGTCGGTCTTGTTGACGAGCAAGATAACGGGGAGGCTCGCCTCGAGTGCCTTGCGCAGAACGAAGCGCGTCTGCGGGAGCGGACCCTCACTTGCGTCGACGAGCAGCACAACGCCGTCGACCATGGAGATTCCGCGCTCTACCTCGCCACCGAAGTCAGCGTGGCCCGGGGTGTCAATCACGTTGATGGTGATGGGGCCGTTCGTCGCGTGCGCTCCCGAGTACTCGACCGCAGTGTTTTTCGCGAGGATCGTGATGCCCTTTTCGCGTTCGAGATCGTTCGAATCCATCATGCGGTCATCGGCGCTGAAGTGCGCGTCAAACGAGTTGGTTTGCTTGAGCATGGCGTCAACGAGGGTGGTTTTACCGTGGTCAACGTGAGCCACGATGGCGACGTTGCGCAGGTCAGTTCGGAAGGCTTTCGCCATAGAAGCACGTCCTTAGATTGCGGTTCGACCCTCTCTTCTCGCACGTTGGAGAACCGGGTCGGGCACGGGCACAGCCGCGATGAGTTGTTGAGTGTAGGGGTCCTGCGGATGTCGCAGAATCGCATCTTTAGAACCCTGCTCCACAATCTTACCCTTGTGCATCACGACAATCCGGTCAGAGACCGCGTCAACCACTGCAAGGTCGTGTGAGATGAAGAGACACGCAAAGCCAAATGAGTCCTGCAGCTTGCGCAGCAGGTCAAGGAATCGCGCCTGAACACTCACATCGAGGGCGCTGGTCGGTTCATCCGCGACGAGAAGCTCGGGTGCGAGTGCCAACGCGCGGGCAATTCCGACCCGTTGACGCTGTCCGCCGGAAAGCTCATGCGGGTAGCGATTGCGATAGTCGATCGGTAACTCGACCTGCCGCAAAAGGTCCTCGACTCGGGCGTCAAGCTCTTTGCCTTTGGCTTCGCCCGCGAGGAGCAGCGGTTCGCCGATGCTTTGGCCGATTGGCCAACGAGGATTGAGCGAGGAACCCGGGTCCTGAAAAACAATTCCCGTGCGCCGACGTACCGGACGCAAAGCGCGATGAGTCGCCGACGTGATGTCCACTCCCACAACTGAGAGTTGTCCCTCGCGCACCGGCAGCAGACCCACCGCAGCGCGGCCAAGGGTCGTTTTTCCAGATCCGGATTCCCCCACCAGTCCGACCGTTTCACCCGGGTACACCTCAAACGTCACGCCTTCGGCAGCACGGAATGCGGGCACTCGCCCTCGCTTGGGGTACTCGATCGCGACATTCTTAAACTGCAACGCGGGCACGGCCGTGGGGGTCGCCGTCGGCTCGCTGGCGATGTCGGT
Organism: Microbacteriaceae bacterium; assembly: GCA_049314515.1. Classification (GTDB taxonomy): domain Bacteria; phylum Actinomycetota; class Actinomycetes; order Actinomycetales; family Microbacteriaceae; genus RFQD01. The sequence continues at coordinate 23,918 of JBMOEY010000005.1, read as the reverse complement.
GATGGCGAGTCGCGGAACAGAGGCCAACAGGGACTTGGTGTAGGCATGGCGAGGTTTCGTGAAAATGTCTTCGGTGGTGCCAGTTTCGACGGCAACTCCGTCTTTCATCACGATGACCCGATCGGCCATATCGGCAACCACGCCCATGTCGTGCGTAATCAAGATGATTCCCGAATCGAGTCGTGACCGCAGTGACCGGAGCAGCTGGAGAATTTCGGCTTGCACGGTAACATCGAGGGCCGTCGTTGGCTCGTCGGCAATGAGAAGTACGGGGTCGCACGAAATCGCCATGGCGATGAGTGCGCGCTGGCGCTGTCCGCCCGAGAGTTGGTGCGGATACTTGCGATACGTCTGTTCCGGATTGGGCAACTCAACCTGCCGAATCAGCTCGATTGCCTTATCCCGAGCGTCATCGGGCGAGAGTCGCTGATGAGCGCGCAGTGCCTCGGAAATCTGGAAGCCGACCGTGTACACCGGGTTGAGGGCCGTCATCGGCTCCTGAAAAATAACGGCAATGTCATTGCCGCGCACTTCGCGCAACTCGTTCTTGCCGAGACCGATGAGTTCGCGCTCGAGCAACGTGACCGAACCGGTCGTCAACGAGTTCTCAGGAAGCAGACCCAGGATCGCCATCGCGGTGGTGCTCTTACCGGAACCGGACTCGCCCACGATGGCCAATGTCTCCCCGCGGGCAACTTCGAAAGACACACCTTTCGCCGCCGGATAGACCTGGCCATCCACCCAGAAATCGACGTCGAGATTTTCTACGCGAATGACGACTTCGCGGGACTCTTGCTTAGCCACGTTCTCCCCCAACTAGACACTGTGGCAAGCTGACTTCGTGCAGCAACCTCGTGCCGTATTTCGCGTGCCCTTGGGGCGAAGCCTCACTGTGGTGACTCTGCTCTTGGTTGCCAGTGCACTCGGCGGACTCATTGTTGCCCATGATTGGGCCACGCTGATTCGAAGCTGGCCGCTGCTTGCTCTGGCCGGATTTGTTTCCTGGATGCTCTTCTGGCGTCCGCGCGTCATCGTCGACGGCCACGTGGTCTGGGTCATCAACGTAGTTCGCACCTGGCGGATTCCACTGGTGCGACTGAAGAGTTTGGAAGTGCGTTTTGGCGTGACTCTCGGAACCGACGAAGGCACGGTAACTGCCTGGGCAGCCTCGGCCCCGGGGCGCCACGAGGCACTCCGACTCAGTCGTGGCGACTTCACCGCCATTCCACGTCGCTCCGGAGTTGAGCAGTTCGCCCGACCGGCAGAGGCAACGAGCACCGAAAGTGGCGCTGCGGCGTTCGTCATTGCTCAACGCTGGGCAGATGTGACGGGAGATTCGACTACCCCGGAACCGAAGGTTGAAAGCGCGCACGAAAAAACTTCCCGCACGTGGCACACCGCATCGTTGCTCGTAAGTGGCCTTCTCGGTGTCGCCACAATCATCACGCTGACTTTGCCCTGACACATTCACGCTGTGCGTCATCACTCCGAACCACCCTGCTTCACCTTCGCGAGGGCGCGCAACGACGGCATGCGCTTTTGGCGCGGATCAAAGGCGTCCCGCAGGCCATCCCCGATGAAGTTCACACACAAGGCAATTGCGATGATGAAGAACCCAGGCCACCAGAAGAGCCACGGACGAGTCGAGAAGGCAACTTGGTTCTCACTGACGATCTTTCCCAGTGATGTGTCCGGTGACTGCACGCCGTAACCGAGGAAGCTCAAACCGGTTTCGATCAGGATTGCCGCGGCCATCAAAAGTGTTGCGTTGACGACGATGACACCGATTGCGTTGGGCAGGATGTGGCGGAAAATGATCCGGCCGTCACGAGCACCCGCCACGCGAGCCGCATCGACGAACTCACGCTCCCGCAAAGACAAGAACTCGGCCCGAACCAATCGAGCGAGTCCAGTCCAAACCACGGCACCGAGAACGAGGGCAAGTACCGGAGCACCGGCAATGCCGACCGTGCGCCCCAGTACGGCACCGATCACAATGACCGGAATCGTGATGACAATGTCGGTGAATCGCATCAAAGTACCGTCGACGGCACCCCGGTAATAACCAGAGATGGCACCAATGACCGTTCCGAGGAACGTTCCGATAAAGCCCACAATGACCATGATCATGAGGGACTGCTGCGTGCCTCGCATGACGACCGCAAATATGTCGCGACCAATCTCGTCCTGACCAAACGGATGGTTGCCGATGACGAAGCGCAGGAGGTCCATGGTCGGAAGACCGTTGTTCTCCAGCGCCACGGCCTCGGCCCAGTCGTATTGCCACCAACCGGAGACTTTCCAATCGCCGATCACAAAGCCCACAGAAGTAAACGCGAGCAACACGATGGCCGCAAGGGCAATCATCGAAATGACAGCACCACGGTGTCGAGAAAAGCGACGTCGAACAATTTGACCTTGACTGAGTCCCTCGACCTCTTTGAGGGCAATTGCATTCTCGTTTGTTTCTTCCGCGATGCTCGGTGCTGGTTCCGGCATCGGGGGTCTCGTGCCGCGCGTCATGACAACCTGATCCGAGGGTCAAGGCCGGCATAGACAATGTCGGCGATGAGATTGAACAAGATTGCGAGCGAACCGGTGACAACGAAGAACGCCATCACGGGATTCGGGTCGACGTTGTCGAGACCGTACTGGAAGAGGGCACCCATTCCCTTCCAGCCAAATACGCGCTCGGTGATAACCGCCCCACCAATGATGCCGCCGATGTCAAACGCGACAATCGTGGCAATCGGGATGAGTGCATTTCTAAATCCGTGACGAACGACAACGGTGCGCTCGGTGAGTCCCTTTGCCCGTGCCGTACGGATGTAGTCGTGATTCATCACTTCGAGCAGGCTGGCCCTCGAATACCTGGTGTAGGTCGCAAACGATATGAGAATGAGGGCGATGGTGGGTAAGAGCAAGTGGGTAAATGTGTCGAGCATGTGCACCCACATGGAGCCCTCGAGTCCCGGTGTCATCGCTCCGATTGTGGCAATCGGTCGACCCTTGACGCGTTCCGAAGCCGAGTAGTCATCCCAGACATACATGAGTCGGTCGATCGTGATGAGTAGGCCCATGACAAACGCGACAATCACGGTGGTGCGTGCGACGGGTGCGCGATCGGGTTTGCCCATGCGCCAACCGATAAAAAATGCCGCAGCCAGGGTTACGACGGCAAGCAAGGCGAAACTCCACGGTTGCAAATAAAACGAGAAGCCATAGAGGAAGGGGAAGTAGATGGCCACGCCAATCCCCACAACGATCAAAGATGCTGTGAGCGCTCGACGATTGCGCAGTCCGTTGGAGATGCCGGTCACACCAAAGGCGATGGCAGTGCCCGTAATGAGAAGTCCAACCACGCCGATGTGCGGATACGTAAACCAGTTCGTCAGTTTCAGATAGGTGAGCATGCCAGACGTGGCACCCAGTGCAATCAGGAACGTCCACAGACGGTTCCGACCAGAGAAGGGCAAAATGGCGGCCCACAGCAGTGCGGCGACCGGTGACGCCACCGCGATAAACCACCACGGTATGTCGGGGCTGGACAGAAAATCGTTGAAGCCGATGGCCAGGTACTGCTTGAGCAAGACGGCGACCCAGAAGATGGGGAGGGAGAAGAACAAGAACGAGATAAACGTCACGCCATAGTCATACGAGCTGTACTGGCGAAGTGCCGTCGTAATACCCACGATGAGCCCCAGCACAATAGCGGTCAAGGATGCGAACGTGACAAGTTGCAACGTCGAGCTCGCGGCCTGCGCGAGCAGGACCGTCACGGGCTGATTCTGAATCGTGACACCGAGGTCACACTGCCCGATAAAGCATTTACCCACCCCGCCGAGCCAGATGAAATATCGAAGGTAGACCGGAACGTCAAGGTGAAGAAGCGCCGTTCTCGATGCGATGAGTTGTGCCTTCTGCGGAGAAGTGCTCGTGCGCAGGTCGGCGAGCGGGTCTCCCGACAGGGCTGTCAGAACGTACATGATGTACGTGGCCGCGAGAAAGATCACGAGCGAGGCAATGAGCCGTCGAACAACAAACGACGTCATGTTCCTCCCTCGGTGGTGATTGTGCTCATGCTAGTCAGGAAACAGTGCGGGCGTCAGAGTTTTCTCTGACGCCCGCACCTTTTTGGGTTTATTCCATTGCGTTGTTACTGCGCGGCAGCAACAGGCTCCCACTCCCAGCAGTTCCAGAAGATTGTCGGCGCCAGGGGTCCCTGCGAGACATTCTTGATCTTCGTCTGGTCGTAGGCGGTGACCGCCGGGAACTGGAACACGGTGACTCCATAGAAGTCAGACCACAGGAGCTTGTCGATCTGCTTCTGCAGGTCGATTTGCTTGGCCGGGTCGAACTCGGAGTCCAGCTGGTCGAGCAACGTGTCTACCTCAGGGTTGCTGTAGTAGTTCAGGTTGTTGATGCCACCCGTCTTGAAGGTCGGGCTGCTGTTCGTCACACCGAGGCTGGTCGACTGCCATCCGAAGAGTGACGCGTCGTAGGCACCCGGGGTACCGAGGAGGCCACCCCAGTCCTTGCTCGAACAGTCGGTGACGTTGAAGCCCGCAAGGGCACCCGACTGCTGAATCAACGCGAACTCGTTCGCGCGACGAGGGTTCGTAGCGCTGAACAGCATGCAGACCTCGGGGCTTGCGACTCCTGATTCAGCAATCAGTGCCTTGGCACCCTCGATGTCGACATCGGCGTAAGCGGCGGAACCGTTGTTCGCGACCGACTCGTCATAGCCGGCAGCACCGGGCAAGAAGAGCTGCGAGTTGCGCACCTGGGCGTCTGCGTTGAGCGGAACGATCAACTTGTCAACGATTTCCGAGCGAGGAATGATTTTCATGAACGCTTCCCGAAGCTTCGGGTTGTTCATGGTGCCACTCTTGCCCTGCTCGAACTGCAGGTCGATGTGCTCATAGGTACCTTCGATGCCCAACAGAGTTGTGACGTCAAGAGCCTTGAGAGCATCGGCCACATCCGACGTTGCCTGAGGCGAAATGATCTGAACTTCGCCGTTCTGCAAAGCCTGAACAGCGGCCATCGGGTCGGTAATAAACCGAACCGTGATCTCTTCGACCTTGGGCTTGTGAGCTCCCGAATACTGTGGGTTAGCTGTCATCGTGATGTACTGATCGGCCACAAAGTCGCTAATCACGTAGGGTCCGTTGGCCACGAGAAGCTCGGGGTCGGTCGGCATTTCCGTGAAGTTGTACGCGGTGTTCCAGAAGTTGGAAATCTTAGACAGGGCCGTTGTGTCCTTGTCCTGAATTGCCTTGGTCACGGCAGCAGCACCGTCAGCGTTGGACGTGGCGCCCAGCGCTTTCTTTCCGATGATGTGCGCGGGCAGACCAACAGTGAACGCCAGCTCCCAGTCAACGTATGGCTTCGAGTAGGTCAGTGTGACCGTCTTGCCATTGTTGCTGATGACGGGAACTTCGGTGACGAGACCGAGGCCCGAAGGGTTGGTGGGATCGGCACCGGAGTCAAAGTAGACGACGTTGTCGGGCTGCTTGCCGTTCAACTCGCCCGTTTCCGGGTCCATGTATTCGGACGGGTCAAACGTGGTGTCGTTGTACGCGCCACCAACGGAAACCCAGCTGAGCAACATGTCGGCAGCGGTCACCGGTTCGCCATCAGACCACTTGGCCGAGTCTGCAACCGTGTACTCCACAACCAGTGGGTCGTCAGAAATCTTCTTGTAGGTTCCGAAGGACTCGTCCTTCACCAATTCAGGAACATCGTTGTAGTAGTTGAACGAGGATCCTGTCATGTAGATGATGTTTGCGTTTGCCGTGGCGTTTCCGTACGTGGTGCTGCTGTTGTACGAGTAGAACGGTTGGTTCCAGGCCACAGCGAGACTCGATCCGGACACAACCTCCGACTGGGGGGCGCAACCGGTGAGTAGCAGTGCCGCCACACCTGTGACGGCTAATAGTTTCGCGAAGCGTGCTTTCTTCATGATTCTCCTTTCGCGAATGGTTCTTGTTTCAATGCGCCAAATTGGCAACACCCGCTCAGACTAAGTCTCGCGAGGCGCCAAGAGTATTGCCGTTATCGCTTCGTTACAAACTTCGTCGCCATCGACACTGCCTATACTCGGGGCGTGGCGCAACAATTCCCCGCTTGGACGGACACCCAGTCGACTAGGAGAAACTGGTACGAGCTCATTATTGTCTTGGGGCTTTCGCTCGGAGCATCTGCCGTCTATTCGATTGTGGCACTCCTTCGTCGACTGGCCGCGACCGAGGATCTGCGCGACCAAACCGCCACAATCAATCAACCGCTCGCCCAAGACGCCATTTTCGATCTGGTCTATCAGCTGCTCGGCATCGGCTTCGCAATGTTCCCCGTCGCGCTCGCCATCTATCTCCTGTGGACACCCGGATCGAATCCGTTTCGCGCCATCGGCTTGGACTTTCGCCGCCCCTGGCGCGACCTCGGCACGGGAGTGGGACTCGCCGCGGTCATCGGGATTCCGGGAATCGGGCTTTACCTCGCGGGGCACGCACTGGGAATCACCGTCACGATTGTTCCCACGGCTCTCAATACCTACTGGTGGACGACTCCCGTACTCGTACTCGCCGCCCTACGCGCTGCGCTCGAAGAAGAAGTGATTGTTGTCGCTTTCCTCTTCGCAAAGATGCGGAATCTTGGATTTCGCCCATGGATCGTCATTCTCACGAGCGCACTGCTTCGCGGCAGTTACCACCTGTACCAGGGGTTTGGCCCCTTCGTCGGAAATGCCGTGATGGGCGTGGTCTTCGGTCTCGCCTATCAGCGCTGGGGCCGAGTCATGCCTCTCGTCATTGCTCACTGGATTCTCGACATTGTCTCGTTCACCGGGTACGCGATTGTGGCATCTCTCGCCCCGGGCTTCTTACCGGGCACATAACTCCGTCGCGCAGTCATTGCGGGACGAACATCTGGAATTCGTGTCGCGTAACGACTAATTTTCTAAACGTGACTCCACGCCAATTAGTTCGCCTCATCACAGGGTTGGTGTTGGCCGGTGCCGCCGCCGTTGCGATGACTGCTCCCGCACTGGCGATATCTGCGCCCACCTTCGTCACCCCCGACGGAACCGTTGTCACCGTTCAACCAGACGACAAGGGAAACCAGTCGTGGAACGTCGAGATCTCCAGCACCGCACCCGCCGACGCCGTGTGGGGCTGGTATGTATTCTCGTGGGAGAAGAGTGACGGCGGAATGTGGTCGTCACCCGAAGAGCTGGAAGCCGCAATGTCAGGCATCATTGCGTGCGAACTGGACTATTTCAACACGGTGATCTCGGGCGACGCGCCGCCTCCCGAGGGAGAAATCTTTGACCCGTGCATCTCGGAGGGTCCGATTCCGGCCACAGCCTTCGAACGCGCATCCACCAATCTCGCCGTGCCGCACGCGCCCGGCTCAGATGGGACGCAAACTGTCTTTGGCGTCGGAATGACCTGCAACATGAATGCCGAGGTGATTAGCGGGTGGATGAGCGGCGGCGTTCCCTCGGTCGGCTTTTGTGACATGGACTACAGCTCGCCGAGTTATCTCACCGTGCGTTTTGACGAAGCAACAGCACTGCCCGACGCGACCGCGCGAAACTCCGCCACACTAGAGGCGAACTCACGTCCGCGCGGCGTCTCCAACCGGGATTATGCGAGCTTGAATCCGGACGCGGCTCCCGGCTCGTTTTTTGCACCGACGATATTTAGCGGACTGCGTGAGTTCGGCCTCCCCGTCGAAGAGGCCGTGCGCTTAGGCACGACGGCCGGTGCCACGCTCGTATTGGCCGCCCTCGTCGCGCTGCCCACAGAATTGATCAATCGATCACTCGACGAACTTCGACTCGGTCGCCGCCGGTCGCCGTCCACTCGTGGTGACCGAGAGGCGCGCGCGAAACCGAGCACAGGAGCAGAGGTCGAAACCGAGACGACACGCCCGCGCGGATGGGCGCGAGTTCGGGCCATCTTGTTCGGCAAGGTCTACGGCTTTCTCGCGTTTCTGATTCTCTTGGTCGCGAGCATCGTCGCAAGTGCGGCAAATACCGACTTCGGACTCAACTGGCTTTCACTCCGCGTCGCGTCGGGTCTGTTCATCGGCTTCCTCGTCATCAATTACGGCGCAACGCTGTTGGGCTGGCTCGTCGCACGGCGAAGTGCTCCCGGCGCGCGCCCACGCTTGGCCGCCCGGCCGGTCTTCTTACTCATCATCCTGGTGACCGTCATCGGTGCCCGACTTATCGACATCGAACCGACCGTCATATTCGGTCTCATCTTGGCGGTCGACTTCGGCGTGCAGCTCAGTGACGCGGCAACCGCGCGCATGGCCATCGCCGAATCAGTGTGGATGATGTTCGTCGGATTGTGCGCGTGGGGGCTTTACCTGGTGACGGCACCGATTACTGCGTTCTTCGGCCCTCCCGTGTCGATCGCCGTGGGCGAGTTTCTCGCCATGGTGTGCGTCGAGGCACTCAGTGTGCTCCCGTTGATTCTGTTACCCGCGAGCCCGATGCCCGGCTTCGAGTTGTTCCGCTGGAATAAGTGGGTGTGGGGTGTCTTTTTCGTTCTCGGGCTCACCGTCTTTTCGTTCGTTTTGGTCCCTATGCCCAGTGCCTGGTCTCGAGTCAACGAGCCGTTTGCACTGTGGGTCGGGCTCTTCATTGGCTACGTGATCGTGGCGCTTGCGGTGTGGCTTTTCGTTCACCTGGTAAATCGACGAACCGCACGGCGAGAAAAAGAGACCGCCAAATCGGCTTAGGCTCATTCCATGCGTCTTCGCCCTGCCTCCGCCGTTTCTCTTGCCGTCGCCGTCATTGTCGCCGTGCTAGGCCTCACCGCCTGCTCGCCATTGGGCACGTCGAGCGGAGCGGATGCGCTGGCACATCTCACGACAGCGGTGGATGACTCCGTCGCGAAGTTCGACAACGAAGGTGGCACCGAGACCGTCACCTACGGCGACTACCACAACCTGCTCATCTTCGACCCGGCGGCTCCCGCGGGCGAGCGCGTTGCCACCGCCAAGCTCACGGACAACTCGCTCCCGTTGTTCACGAGCGAGGAAGCGATTTCGATTCACGCACTGGCGAGCATCCTGCAAAACCCACTCGTGGGCGGTGCAGAGTTCAGTGAAAAGGGCAACCGATTTCGTATCGTTGGTGACAAGTTCGTCATCGAAGTGGTTGTCGACAACGGTCTCGTTACACAGAGTGCGGTCGTCGGTGCCGCGTTTGGAACCGACGTCCCGCAGTCAGTCGTCACAACATACGGGCTATCCGACGACGTAAAGAAACTATTCGCCACGTCGACGCATCCGTCGTCGACGCCGACTCCGACGCCCTAGTTTTCGAACGCCTCGGGCGGCGGGCACGCGCACACGAGGTTACGATCACCAAACGCGTTGTCGACCCGACGCACTGGGGGCCAATACTTGCCACGCACCCGTTGCGTTCGCGTCACGGCATCGAGCTTCGACGCAAACGGGTAGACGGCAATCTCACGGGAGTAGGGGTGCGCCCACTCGTGCGATATCGACGCGGCGGTATGCGGAGCATTCACCAGCGGATTGTCATCTGCCGGCCAGGTTCCCGACTTGACCGCATCTGCTTCGGCGCGAATCGAAATCATCGCCTCGATGAAACGTTCAATCTCGATCAGGTCTTCTGACTCGGTGGGTTCGACCATGAGGGTTCCCGCAACCGGGAAACTCATCGTCGGGGCGTGGAAGCCGTAGTCGACAAGGCGTTTGGCCACGTCATCCACCGTGACGCCGGTTTCCGCAGTGAGCGGTCGCAGGTCAAGGATGCACTCGTGTGCGACAAGCCCGTTCTCCCCCGTATACAAAACCGGGTAGTGACCGGCAAGGCGCGAGGCAATGTAGTTTGCCGAAAGTACGGCCGACGCCGTGGCCGCGCGAATACCTTCGTCACCCATCATGCGCACATACGCCCACGAGATAGGCAGGATGCTCGGGCTACCGTACGGCGCCGACGAAACCTGCGCGCCGTCGTGGCGCACGGTCGACACGGTGGTTCCCTCGACGAGCGCGTGCTGCGCATCCTGCATCGCAAAGTGACCGGGGAGGAACGGGGCAAGATGTTTTTTGGCAGCAACCGGGCCCACGCCAGGGCCTCCGCCGCCGTGCGGGATGCAGAAGGTCTTGTGCAAGTTGAGGTGCGAGACATCGGCACCGAAGTCGCCAAATCGGGCGAAACCGGTCATGGCGTTGAGGTTGGCACCATCAACGTAGACCTGTCCGCCGGCGTCGTGCACTGCCGCCGCGATGTCGCGCACCGCAACCTCGTACACACCATGCGTCGACGGATAGGTGATCATGAGCGCAGCGAGACGGTCCCCCGCCTCGGCAATCTTGTTCGACAGGTCGGAGAAATCGACATTGCCGTTCTCGTCGCAGGCCACCACAACCACCTGCATTCCGGCAAGAACAGCACTGGCTGCGTTCGTGCCGTGGGCACTCGACGGAATGAGACATACGGTGCGCTGGGAATCACCGCGCGAGAGGTGATAACCGCGAATCGCGAGTAGACCCGCGAGCTCACCTTGACTTCCCGCGTTGGGTTGGAGCGACACCGTGTCGTATCCGGTGACATCCACGAGCCACGTTTCCAACTGGCGAATCAACTCGAGATATCCGTCGACATCACTTGCCGGAGCGAACGGATGCACTCCGCCGAATTCGCGCCACGTTACCGCTTCCATTTCGGTGGCCGCGTTCAGCTTCATCGTGCACGAACCGAGCGGAATCATGCCGCGATCGAGCGCATAGTCGAAGTCGGCGAGTCGCTTGAGATAGCGCATCATGCTCGTCTCCGAGCGGTGCGTGTTGAAGACGGGGTGCGTGAGGTAGTCCATCTCACGGAAGAGCGAGCCGGGCACGCTGGCGCTCTCGACAGCGACGTTTGCGGTTGCACCAAAGAACGATGCGATCGTCGAAATTTCGGCGGCAGTGACTGTCTCATCAATCGAGATGCCGATGTGGTCGCCGTCCACCTCGCGCAACAAGAATCCCGCGTCTTTCGCGGTCGCGTGAATTTGGTCGGCACGACCGGCAACGTGCACAAGCAGCGTGTCAAAGAACGAATCGTGCACAACCATAACGCCCGCCGCACGCAGTCGGCTGGCCAGATCGCATGCCTTTTCGTGAACGTCCAGCGCAATGCGACGAAGTCCCTCTGGGCCGTGATACACGGCATACATTCCGGCCATAACGGCGAGCAACACTTGGGCCGTACAAATGTTTGACGTGGCCTTTTCGCGGCGGATGTGCTGCTCGCGTGCCTGCAAGGTGAGACGGTAGGCAGGCTCGCCGGCCGCATCCACCGAAACGCCGACGAGGCGTCCGGGCATGCTGCGTTCGAGACCAGAGCGAACGGCAAGGTATCCAGCATGCGGGCCGCCGAAGCCGAGTGGCACTCCGAACCGCTGGCTCGTGCCAACGGCGACATCGGCTCCGAGTTGTGCAGGCGCCGCCACCAGCGTGAGCGCAAGCAAGTCGGCAGCGACAATAGCGAGTCCGCCGTGGGCGTGGACGGCGTCAATCGTGTCACTCGAATCAACCAGGCGCCCGCTGGCGCCCGGGTACTGAATGAGTGCGCCAAAGCAGGCGGGCAGGTCTCCACCCGCTGCAAAGTCAACTTCAATGATGTCGATGTCGAGCGGCTCGGCGCGAGCCAACAACAGGGACTTCGTCTGGGGGAATGCATCGGCGTCGACGACGAAAACGTTCGTCTCGACCTTGGTCGAACGACGAGCCAGAAGCATTGCTTCGACGGCCGCCGTGCCTTCGTCGAGCATTGAGCCGTTGGCAATGTCGAGACCCGTCAGGTCGCACACCATTGTTTGGAAGTTGAGAATTGCCTCGAGTCGACCCTGCGAAATTTCTGGTTGGTAGGGTGTATAGGCCGTGTACCAGCTCGGATTCTCAAGCACGTTCCGCTTGATGACAGTGGGCGTGATGGTGCCGTAGTAACCCTGACCGATCAACGACCGGCGCACAGTGTTGCGCGAGGCCAACTCTCGCAATTCGGCAAGAGCTTCGGTTTCGGTGGCCGCTTGCGGTAGTAACGATGACCCGAGAGGTCGGAACTGATCCACGTTGATTGCGGCCGGAATTGCCGCGGTGATGAGGTCTTCCAATTGGCTGTAGCCAAGCTGGTCCAGCATGTGCCGGGCCGCACGTTCATCGATACCGATATGGCGATTGCGAAAAGCTGTGCCTGCAGAAGTCGTGGTCGTTCCGGTCTGATTCATGGTGATGTGCTTATTCTCCGGTGAGTGCGGTGTATTGGTCAGCGTTGAGCAGTTGAGGCAATGTGGCGACATCAATCTTGATGAGCCAGCCTTCGCCAAACGGGTCGCTGTTGACCAGCTCGGGAGCCGAGACAACGGCGTCGTTCACTGCCGTGACGGTGCCGTCGGCGGGTGCGTACAACTCACCGACCGACTTGGTGGACTCAATTTCACCCACGACGGTGCCGGCCTTGACAGTGGCACCCACCTTGGGGAGGTCGACGTAGACGATGTCGCCAAGCTTTTCAGCTGCGTAGGCGGTGATTCCGACGACAGCACTGTCGCCTTCAACGCGGAGCCACTCGTGCTCTTCGGTGTATTGCAGGTCAGCGGGGTTCGACATGATTAGTCCTTCTTTCGGCGGTAGAACGGGAGAGGTGAGACAGTGAACGGGATGCGCGTCCCACGCACATCCACGTCAATAACGTGGCCCACTGCTGAGTGTGCCGGGTGCACGTATGCCAACGCAATGGGGTACCCGAGCGTGGGTGACAGGGCTCCCGATGTGACCACGCCCACGCTCTCGTCACCGTCGAAAAGCTCGTAGTCGGCGCGTGCCGCGCGTTTGCCTTCGCCAACCAGACCGACCAGCACGGGTGCGTCGGCGGCTAGCTCGACTTCGCTCGCGCGGCGCCCCACGAAGTCGCCCTCCTGCGACAAAGCAACGACTTTGCCGAGACCTGCCTGCGCGGGTCGAATGTCGAGCGTGAGTTCGTGGCCATAGAGCGGCATGCCCGCCTCGAGTCGGAGTGTGTCACGACAGGCCAGTCCACACGGCACGATGCCGTGCGCCTCCCCGGCTTCGGCGATGGCGGTCCACAGCTGCGCAGCTACCGTCGCGTCGATGTAGAGCTCGAATCCGTCTTCACCGGTGTATCCGGTGCGGGCGATGAGAACGGGGTGACTCAAAAACCACGCCGGCAACGTCGAGTAGTACTTCAATTCGGCGAGGGTTGACTCAGTGCGATCGGCCGCGGCGGGTGCAAGTTGGAGCCCAACCGTCGATTCCAGCACCGCGCGAGCGCGTGGCCCCTGAACCGCGATCATTGCGGTCTCGTCCGACTGGTCAATAACGTCGACGGAGAATCCTTGGGTACGAGCCGTGAGCGCATCGAGAGCAGCGAATCGGTTGCCTGCGTTTGCGACTACGAGCCAGTGCTCTTCGCCCAGTCGGTAGATGATCAGGTCGTCGATGACCGTGCCAGCTTCCGTAAGGAGCAGCGTGTACTTTGCTTGGCCGAGAGCCAAAGCAGACATCTTGCCGGCTACGGCGAAATCGAGAAACTCTCCGGCTTGAGGCCCGGTCACCGAGATTTCGGCCATGTGCGAGATGTCGAACATGCCGACGCGCTCACGCACCGCGTGGTGCTCAGCGAGGTCGCTGTCGTAGCGAACCGGCATCTGCCAGCCGGCGAAGTCGGTAAAACTCGCTCCCAGTTGGACGTGCAGATCGTGCAGCGGTGAGTATCGGGCGTCGCTCATGAGTCCTCCGTAATCGTGCCCAGCACGAATCTCAAAAAGAACTCCCCCTCTGTCATTTGTGCCTGAGAGTTTCGACGGGGCTGGATCCGCTGCGAGCAATGGACGAGCCGGCGACTTTCACCGTGGGCGAGGCACTTAAATTCGGTGCCCTACTTTTCAGAGTGGCCAGTTCGACGCGGTGCAGATACCTGAGAGATTGTCGGGGAGGATTGCTCCTTCGGTGCTGGCTCTCGTGCGCGCCAGCTCTCCCGCGTCGACCGTGTGGCCCGATATGAACTTGTGCCCCTAAGCATAACGGCGGATGCCCACCTCGCCTACCTTCGTGTGAAGGCGTGTGGCGAGACGGGCATCCGTCGGTTAGCGATTAATCGAGTGACTAGTCGTTCGCGGGGTGAACACGCTTGTCGAGCGTCTTGCCCTTGAAGTAGTCGGGGCTCACGATGTTCCAGATGATCATCAGGATGATTCCGAGCACGAGAATTCCGAGGCCGACAAAGCCGACCGCGCCGACGCCGAGAATCTCGACGTTGCTGCCATCGACCTCGCTGACGAGCCAGTCAGGCTGCAGGAACTGCTGGAGTCCGTAAACGAACACCGCCACGAGCATCAACCCACCGAGAAGCGGGAAGAGTCCGCGCATGAAGAAGTTGCGTGCGCTGACGAACAACGTCTTACGGAAGTACCACGTCGAGGCGAATCCAGTGAGTCCGTAGTAGACCGCGATCAACAGACCGATTGAACCGATGCACGCGAAGAGCAGGTCGAGGCTGATGAATGAGAGGAACAGATAGAACGCAATGGAGACGATTCCCATGCCCCAGGTAGCCCACGTCGGGGTCTGGAACTTGGGGTGCATCTTGGTGAAGCTCGCGGGCAGTGCCTTGAAGGCACCCATCGAGAGAGCAGCACGCGCGGTCGGCAGAATCGTGGTCTGCGTCGAGGCAGCAGCCGAGGTCAGCACGGCAGCAGCGACGAGCATCATCATGATGTGGCCAAAGACGGTGTCACCAAAGAGTGCCGGACCAACAGCTGCGAAGATGTCGCCTGCGTTGTCGATGTTGCCAAGCCCTGTGGGACCCTCGCCGACACCGGCGAATGCGACGGTACCGACGGTGACCACGAGGTACGTGACCAGAAGCAGAAGTGTTGAGATGACGGCAGCGCGTCCAGGGGTGCGCTTGGGGTCCTTCGTTTCTTCGTTGATGGCAACGGCGGTGTCCCAGCCCCAGTAAATAAAGAGGCCAAGCAGAATTGCGGGCGCAACAGCCGTGTCGAACGGAAGCAGGAACGGGTTGAACCAGCTCCAGTCGGGGATAGCGCTGCCTTCGATTCCGTTGCCGGAGTAAACGCGAACGAGGGCAATGATTCCGAATGCGGCAAGGATCACCATTTCGATGCCGAGCAGCGCGTACTGCAACTTGGCCGAAACCTCGATGCCGCGGTAGCAAATCCACGTCATCAAGACGATCCAGCCAACACCCGCGACAGTCGACCAAACGAGGTCGTTGCCGAGTTCGGCGATGGCTGGGTTGCTAAACACTTCGCCGACGAATGTGAACGAATATGTGCCCGCGATTTTCGCGAGGCTGGCCATACAGACGATGTCGGCAGCGATGAGCGCCCATCCACCGAACCAACCGGTTCGAGTGCCAAACGCACGAGCGGCCCACGTGAACGTCGTGCCACAGTCGGGCTCGGCGCTGTTCAGCTCCTTGTACGCAAGAGAGATGAAGAACATCGGCACGAATGCCAAGAGGATAATGCCGGGAGCTTGGAAACCAACGAGCACGGTTCCACCGAGCACGATCCAACCGAGCGAGGCGGCGAGGCTGTACGCCGGAGCCGTCGAGGCCATGCCCACGACCACGCTCGAGAACAACCCGAGAGCCCCGGTCTTGAGTCCTTTTTGTCCGGCCAGATTGGTCGGAGGTGATGTTGTCGACATTGGTAAATGCCTCTCACTTTCGTTTCGGTGACAGCCCGAGTGGGCTCGAGTTCGTCATCCTTGATGAACTCCACGCCTTACTTAACCGTCTTCGCAACGTTTTGTCATCTCTTGAGCAGGATTTCGACCCGAAATTAACACGATTGACGCGAAGCCATTCGACGGCTTGGTGTTTGGGTCAAGATGACACTAAGATGGGGTCGAGTTAGAGTCAAAAATACTCTTACAGACCCCGGTGCCTTTGTGGAGCTCCGGAGGTACTCATCACACGGCGTGGAAGGAGTTGCAATGACCTCACATGACGAGCAACTGTCGCTTGCGGTGTCGACTGTCATTTTCACGCTGCAACCCAACGACTCCGAAACTCCCGAGTTGCGCATCCCGTTAGTCAAAAGAATTCGCAATCCCTTTGCCAACCAGTGGGCCCTGCCCGGCGGGCCGCTCGCTGCGTCGGAAGACCTGGCCGACTCCGCGAGTCGAACCCTGCGCGAAACAACCGGACTCGAGCCGCGCTACCTCGAGCAGCTCTATGCGTTTGGAGACCCGGCACGCTCCCCCGGCGAGCGCGTCGTGTCCATCGTTTACTGGGCGCTCGTCGCCGGGGAAGAGGCGGCCCAAGCATTCGAGAGCGAAAACGTTGCGTGGTTTCGGGCGGATGACCTTCCCGAGCTCGCCTTCGATCACAACCTCATCGTTGACTATGCCCTGTGGCGCCTGCGAACAAAGCTCGAATACAGCCGCATCGCGCACGGCTTTCTCGGTGACACGTTCACGCTGGCCGCGTTGCGCGAAGTGTACGAAGTCATCCTGCAGCGTCCGATTGACGCCGGAAACTTTCGGCGCACGATGGAAGCCTCCGGTGTCATCGTTCCCACGGGAGAACGACTCACCGGAACGCGCCATCGCCCACCTCAGCTTTACCGCTATAACGCCGAGCCGGATTCGATCGGCGAATTCAACCTTGGCCCCCGCTCTCGCCCTGTGCTGACCGTGAAGGAAACCGCATGACCACCGCATCCGTGAACGACCGCATTCAACTCATCGTCACCGGTGCGTCGAAAGAAGAGACCTGCAGCCCCTCGCTCGCCCAAGGCCCGTGGGAATTCGACAAGGGTGCTCCGAGCTACGGGCCGGGTGCCTCGATGGGCGACGTGATTCCCACCGGCTCGCCCGTGCAGGGCGGCCTGCCGCAGGAGTACAAGGTCGCGTCGAATGAGGAACTGCACGCGCGCATCCGCGCAGCCAAAGTAACCTTGGGCGACAAGCTCGTCATTCTCGGGCACTTTTACCAACGCGACGAGATCGTGCAACATGCCGACTACCTCGGGGATTCGTTTCAACTGGCTCGCGCGGCCGCCGACCGCGCCGACGCCGACTACATCGTTTTTTGCGGAGTGCACTTCATGGCCGAAACGGCAGACATTCTCTCGCAACCCCACCAGCAGGTGATTCTGCCCAATCTGGCCGCCGGATGCTCGATGGCTGACATGGCCGACATCGAATCGGTGACCCAATGCTGGGAGGAACTCACCTCGCTCTTCGGAACCGAGGCGGACGAGTCGGGCAAGGTGCCCGTCATTCCCGTGACGTACATGAACTCGTCGGCCGCGCTCAAGGGATTCTGCGGAGACAACGGTGGCATCGTCTGCACGTCGTCGAACGCGGCCACCGTGCTCGACTGGGCGTTTGCCCGCGCACACCGGGTGCTGTTTTTTCCCGACCAGCACCTCGGTCGAAACACCGCGAAAGCGATGGGGATCTCGGTTGACGACATGCCGCTGTGGCACGGTCGCAAAACGCTCGGTGGCAACACAGAGCAAGGTCTGCTCGACGCCAAAGTAATTCTGTGGAACGGATTCTGCTCCGTGCACAAGCGGTTCACGGTCGATCAAATCGAGAAAGCCCGCGTTGACTTTCCGGATGTGCGCGTGATTGTGCATCCGGAATGCCCCATGCCAGTTGTCGATGCGGCGGACGAATCGGGTTCAACCGATTACATTCGCCGGGCCGTCGAGGGAGCGAGTGAGCCCACAACCTTCGCCATCGGAACCGAGATCAACATGGTGTCTCGCCTCGCGGCCGAGCATCCGCAGCACACTATTTTCTGCCTCGACCCGGTGGTGTGCCCCTGTTCGACCATGTATCGCATTCACCCGGGATACCTCGCGTGGGTACTCGAGCGGCTCGTTGCCGGCGAGGTTGTCAACCAGATTACGGTCGCACCCGACGTCGCCGAAACGGCGCGCGTTGCACTTGAGCGCATGCTCGCGGCGAAGCCCGCCTAAGCGCAACGTGCCCCTACTCACCCCACAGACGGGAACCCCATGAAGCACGTCGTTGTGATCGGCAGCGGAATCGCCGGGCTCATCGCCGCAGTCGAAGCAGCGCGCACTCACCGCGTGACGTTGCTGACCAAGTCGACGCTCGGCGAAAGTAACACGCACTACGCGCAGGGTGGAATCGCTGCTGTCACCTCGACAGAGGACAGCATCGCCTCGCACGTGGCCGACACGATCGACGCAGGAAACGGGTTGTGCTGGCCCCCGGCCGTCGACGTCTTGTGCTCCGAGGGCCCGCAGCGGATTGCCGACCTGGTGAGTTTCGGCGTCGACTTTGATCGATCGGCCGGCGAGTTTGCCCGCGGGCTCGAGGCGGCCCACTCGCACGCGCGAATCCTGCATGCCGGTGGAGATGCGACGGGAGCGGGAATCAGTGCCGCACTCGTGGCCGCCGTCACGGCCCGTGTGGCCGACGTGCGCGAGCACGACTTCGTCATCAAGCTTCTGACGGAAGAGACGGTGCACGGGTCACGCGGGGTCGTTCGTGGAGTTCGAATTCTTACCTCCAACGGTCCCGAAGACATCGAGGCGGATGCGGTCATTCTCGCCTCGGGCGGTGCCGGTCAGCTTTATCGTCACACCACGAATCCGGCGGTGACCACGGGTGACGGCATCGCGCTGGCATTCCGTGCCGGGGCCGTTCTCGCCGACGTCGAGTTCTACCAGTTCCACCCCACCGCACTGGCAGTGCCCGGCTCTTTCCTTATCTCGGAGGCAGTTCGCGGCGAGGGTGCCGTACTCATCAACGATGCCGGAGAACGCTTCATGACCGCGGTGGATGCGCGCGCCGAACTCGCCCCACGCGACGTGGTCGCGAGGGCGATCCAGCGCGAGATGCTCGCCCAGGGTGGGCAACCGGTCTTGCTCGATGCCACCGCGCTCGGGGCCGACTTTCTTGCGCAACGCTTCCCCAGCATCAATGCGGCCTGCGCGCGCTACGGGCTCGACTGGGCGCGCAACCCGATTCCGGTGACTCCCGCCGCGCACTATTGGATGGGCGGAGTTGCGACCGATACGTTCGGACGCACGAGCGTGGAAGGGCTCTTCGCCGTGGGCGAGGTGGCCTGCACGGGAACTCACGGTGCAAACCGTCTTGCCTCGAACTCGTTGCTTGAATCGGTTGTGTTCTCACACCGAGCTGTCGCGGCACTCGACGAACCGTGGCCGGCGGACCCGCCGAGCGTGCGCTGGGTCGACCAGCCACCACTGGCACATCTCAGGATCTCGGCACCGGGTAAAGATAAGACGGTGCCCACCGAGGTCGTCGACCGGGTCGAGTTGCAAACGCTCATGTGGGACAACGTCGGATTGGCCCGCGACGCAGCCGGCCTGCAGGGCGCGCGCGAGCGAATCGCCGGCTGGCGTCCGGCCAAAAAGAAGCACCGCATGTTTCCCGACTGGGAGGACGCGAACCTATTGCTTCTCGCACATGCCGTCACCGAGGCAGCTCTCGCACGCGAAGAGTCGCGCGGCGCCCACTACCGATTAGATTTTCCGAAAACAACGCCCGGCTCTGCGCGTCCCATCGTGCTGGTTCAGAAAGGCGACTGATGCTCAGTCCAGCTCTCGTCGAAGAGGTCGTAATAGCCGCACTGCGCGAAGACGCGCCGTGGGGAGACGTCACTTCTCAGTACCTGATTCCCGCCGACGCAACTGCGGTTGCCACGTTCACTGCCCGCGAACCGGGCGTGTTCGCGGGCGCGGGTGCCTTCGAGGCCGCCTTTCGCCTGACCGACCCACGAATCACGGTCGAGTGGTGTGTTGTCGAAGGTGCGCGCTTCAGAGCGGGCGAAACGCTCGCAAGTGTGCGAGGGCCCGCCCGAGGTATTTTGACCGGAGAACGCGTCGCGTTGAATTTCACGCAGCGCATGTCAGGTATCGCGACGCTCACCGCCGAATTCGTTGAATTGATTTCGGGCACGAGCGCCGTGATTGCAGATACGCGCAAAACAACGCCCGGACTTCGCGCGTTCGAGCGCCACGCCGTGGTCTGCGGCGGCGGTCGGAATCATCGGTTCAGTCTCTCCGACGCGGTGATGGCGAAAGACAACCATCTCGCCGTGCTGACGGCGGGTGGCAAAAATCTCACGAGCGAACTCGCTCGAGTGCGCGCCCAGCTCCCGCACACGATGAAACTCGAAGTCGAAGTGGATCGAATTGACCAAATTGAGCCGGTCGTCGCTGCCGGCGTCGACATCATCATGCTCGACAACTTTTCTCTCGGTGACCTGCGTGCCGGCGTCGAACTCATCGCCGGACGAGCCGTGGTCGAAGCGAGCGGTGGGGTAAACCGCGACACCGTTCGCGCGATTGCCGAAACCGGTGTTGACGTCATTTCGATTGGGGCCCTGACACACAGTGCCCGCGCCCTGGATCTCGGTCTCGACGTCGTCATCGACTAAGAGCCACAACGCATCATGATTTACCTCGACCACGCCGCAACCACACCGGTGTTTCCCGGTGCACTCGAGGCGGCCTGGCCGTGGGTGACGAGCGAATTCGGCAACCCGAGCAGTTCGCACGAGATGGGCTTGCGGGCATCCACCGCGTTAGAGGATGCGCGCCGCGCGATTGCGAACTGGCTCGAGGTGTCGGCGCACGAGGTGGTCTTCACCTCGGGTGGCACCGAGGGTGACAACCTGTGCGTCATCGGACTCGCGTTGGCCAACCCGCGCGGTCGTCACATCATCAGTGCCCGTACCGAGCACGAAGCGGTTCTCGGGGCGGTCGAGTTTCTCGAGCGCGTGCACGACTTCGAGGTGACCTGGCTTGACGTCGACGACTGCGGTCGCATCACGCTCGAGCAGCTCGACCGAGAGTTGCGCGACGACACAACGTTGGTCACGCTCATGCACGCCAACAACGAGATTGGCACGATTCATCCCATTTCCGAGATTGCACAGCGCATTCGTGCCGTCGGCGCTCTCATGCATACCGATGCCGTTCAATCGGCAGGGTGGCTCGATGTTCGCCCGAAATCGCTTGGTGTCGACGCTCTGACCGTTTCTGGCCATAAACTCGGCAGTCCCAAGGGATCGGGATTTGTTTACCTGAGGCGCGGCGTCAGCCTTGAACCTCTGCTTCATGGCGGTGGTCAAGAAGATGACCGCCGCTCCGGCACCGAGAACGTGGCGTGGGCGGTAGCGCTGGCAACAGCAATCACCACGGTCGTGCCGTCGGGCGATGCGCGCGAAGTCGAGGCAACCCGCGTTACTCATCTGCGCGACTCTCTCGTACATGACATCATGGCTGCCGTCCCCGAAGCGCGCGTCTCGGGAGATGCTAATTCTTGTCTGCCCTCGATTGCCGCATTCACCTTTGCGGGCATCAACGGTGAATCAATCTTGCTCGAGCTCGAGTCTCGCGGTGTTCTCGTGTCGAGTGGCGCTGCGTGTGCGGCGGGCAAGGATGATCCCTCTCACGTTTTGCTGGCCTGCGGAAGCGCCCCGGATACCGCGAGAACCGCCGTGCGGGTGAGCTTGGCGCACACCACGACCGAGACCGAGGTCGCTGAGGCCACGCGTGCTTTCATTGACGCCGTGGACCAAGTTCGATCTCTTCGCACGTGATGCTCCCGCGCGTTCGGCGCACCCTCCCGCAACGCGTAGTCTAAAAATCCCTGCCCCCAATAAGATGTTTTGGTGCGCCGTCTCACCGAGTCCATCATCCGTCACCCGCTCGCTACGCTCCTGACCTTCCTTGCTCTCGTCTACCTGTCAGCCATCGGAGGACTACAGGTTTTTCCGTCGCTGCAGTCAAGCGGATACAACGACCCGAATAGTGAATCGTCGCGCGCATTCACGATTCTCAAAGAAGACTTTGGTGATCACCCGGCCGAGTTGGCCATCATTCTTGACTTTCACCGCAGCGCTGACGACCCCGCATCCGAGGCGCTCACCAATACCATTGTCGACAAAATCGAGGGGCTCGACGGAATCGATCACGTCGACACGTACTACTCGATGGGCCGCCTCCCGTCGCTCAAAAGCACGGACGGCGAAGCGGCCTACGTTTTTGTGACCTATGCCGACACGACTCCCGCTTCGCGCAGCGCAGAAACAAAGCTCATTGAATCCACCCTCGGGTCGCAAATCGACGGTACCGACGTCTACTACACGGGCGTGGCGGCGATGGCCGTGGCGCTGAACGAGTCCATCGCGACGGACCTCAGCCTGGCGGAAAGCATCGCGATTCCGCTGAGTTTGATTTTGCTCGTCTTTGTCTTCGGGTCAGTCGTCGCAGCCGGACTTCCCTTGATTGTCGGTGGACTCGGAATTTTGGGCAGTTTCTTTTTCATCTGGCTGGCCACCCTGTCGACTGATGTCTCGGTCTTTGCCCTCAACCTGCTCACCGGTATGGGGCTCGGGCTCGGTATCGACTACTCGCTTCTCATTGTGAACCGCTTCCGCGAGGAACGATTGGCGGGCAAACCCGTGCCCGACGCAGTCGCCACGACGATGGCAACGGCCGGTCGCACGGTGTTGTTCTCGGGCCTGACAGTCGCGGTGGTCACCGCCTCGATGATTCTCTTTCCGCAATACTTCTTGCGCTCATTCGCCTACGCCGGCATCGCGGTGGTGGGCATGGCCGTCGCGGGCGCACTCATTGCGCTTCCGGCCGTGCTCACACTCTTGGGCGATCGCGTCAATGCGTTGCGGGTAATTCGAATCTCGAAGACAACAAGCGACAATGGGGCGTGGGCTCGACTCTCGCGCTTTGTGATGAAGAACGCTGTGCTCGTGCTCGTCATCACCCTCGCTGCACTCGGTGGCCTAATCGCGCTGGGCAGCTCGGCAAAGTTCGGGCTCGTCGACGAGCGCATCCTGCCGGCAAGTGCCCCCATCGCCGTGGCAAGTGAAATTCAGCGCGACCGTTTCGACGGGCAAGAAGCGAAACCGGTGTCGATTGTGGTCGAGGGCGCAAGCCCCGAACAGTTTGCGAGCTACGTCGCCGACCTGAGCAAAGTGGATCACATCGTGCGCGTACAAAGCCCGCTCGGAATCACGCTCGACGGTAAGACCGATGCGAGATCGGCCAGCCTCTTCTCCAGCTATGACAATGGGGATGCGAAACGCATCATCGCAATTCACGATGTCGAGGCACGCTCGAGTGACGGCGTCACCCTGACCGAGAACGTTCGAGCCCTCGAGCCGTCGTTCACAGTGCTCGTCGGGGGCATTGCCGCCGACTACGCGGATTCCCTGAATGGGATTGCGGAGCGGCTCCCGTGGGTCATCGCGTGGATTGCCATCAGCACCTTCATCCTGCTGTTCCTGTTCACCGGCAGTGTCCTGCTGCCCGTGAAAGCGGTTCTGCTCAATCTCGTGTCGCTTCTCTCTACTCTGGGCTTGCTGACCTGGGTGTTCCTCGACGGCCACCTGCGCGAGCTGTTGGGCGGCTTCACGCTCACCGGGTCGATTGACGCGTCGATGTTCATCCTCATCGCGGTGGTGACATTTGGGTTGTCGATGGACTACGAGTTGTTCCTGCTCAGTCGCATCAAAGAACAGCACGAGTTGGGCAAGAGCACGACAGATTCCGTGGCCGTGGGACTGCAGCGCAGCGGACGCATCATCACCGCAGCGGCACTTGTGCTGGCGGTGAACTTCTTGCCGTTCGTCACGTCCGGTGTGAGCACCGTCAAAATGCTCGGGCTGGGAATCGCCTTCGCTATTTTGCTCGACGCGACGGTCGTGCGCGCATTACTCGTGCCCGCGTTGATGAAACTATTCGGCGACGCAAACTGGTGGGCGCCAAAGTGGATGAAGAAGATTGCCGACAAGGCTGGCCTGGCCCACTAGCTTGGTGGTCAGCGGGCAGTGCGTGACAGAAATCGTCCACCAGCCACCG
>JBMOEY010000004.1:0-36316 GCA_049314515.1 Microbacteriaceae bacterium | reverse complement strand
ACTGAACAATCTCCAGTACATTGCTTACAATCGTGTAAGTAACGCCACGAGACTCAAACCTGTTGGACACCGCTACTTCCAATCTGGGTCGCGTTGCTGACTTGAAGCCGCAGACTAGCTGGGACCCTTTGCGTCATAAATGTACCAATCCCATGACGCGAAATTGCCACGAGTCGTACCGTGAGTCGTACCCGAGCGGCGACAGCCGTGTTAATGTGAAGTTCTCAGGCTCGGATGCCTGTGTTTTAGCGGTTTTTCAAAGTTGGTTGAATGTGTGACCAAGAGCCTTCTAATCTCTTGGTCGCAGGTTCGATTCCTGCCGAGGGCACCACTAAGCCGGGAGGAAATCTTATGACGAACGCCCTGTTGCCCAAGAACCCGAAGAGCTACGGAGGGTATCTCTTCGTCCGCGTCATTACTTTCGTCTTCATGTTGGTCGTTGTCGTGAGAAGCGCCATCCACCTGTTCTCACCCGACGGCGGAGCACAGTCAATCGCGGGCATCGACACGACCGTCGCGGGCGGAAGCAACATCATTGCACTGTTCCACCAGTGGGGTGCGATTCAGCTGCTGCTCGTCGGACTCATGTTCGTTTTGTTCTTCGCATACAACGGCCTCACGCCGCTCGTGATTTTGTTTCTCTGTCTCGATGCGCCAATGCGCGCCCTCGCCGGACAGATGGGTGCCGTTCAGAGCACGCACACTCCTCCGGGCGAAGCCTTGAACTGGCCCGTGTTTTTCGTGCTCGTGACCTTGTTTGGTCTCTCACTGATCACCAAGCGGGCGAAGTAAGCACATACGAAGCAGCCGCCGGTTCAACGAAGACGCCCCCGACAGGCTGCGAGTTCGCGAAACCTGCCGAGTGCGCCATCGACGGTCTAGTTTTTGAGCAGACCCTTCGACACGAGCCAGTCGTGAGCGATGACCGACGCCGAGAGCTTCTCGTCCACGCTGCGCACGTTGAGGGCAACGAGGTCTTGCGCGGTCATGGCGCTCGAGACAGCGTTGACGAGCGAGCGAGCCTTGTCGTTCACGTTGTCCGACGCGATGGGCACCACGTTGGAGGCGAGGAACAAGCCCTGGGGATCAGCGAGCGTGACGAGTTTGAGCTGCTGGATTCGAGGGTCAGCGCTGTACACATTCGCCATGTCGACCATGCCCGCCACGAGCGAGTCGACCGTGGTGTCACCCGTTGCCTCAAAGCTCACGGTAACCCCATACTTCTCCAACAAACCTTTCGGACCGTAGGGGCGTTCGGCAAGTTCCGGCGCACCACCGAGTTTGAGGTTCGTGAGTTTCGCCAGGTCAGCAATCGACTCGAGACCGTTTGCCTTGGCGAAATCTTGTGTGACGTTGTAGGA
The DNA here is from genome assembly GCA_049314515.1 of Microbacteriaceae bacterium. Lineage (GTDB taxonomy): Bacteria > Actinomycetota > Actinomycetes > Actinomycetales > Microbacteriaceae > RFQD01. The sequence continues at coordinate 34,955 of JBMOEY010000004.1, read as the reverse complement.
ATCTTGATCCGTGGCCGGGGACATGTCGAGCGCCGTCAATCCCTTTGGCAACGCCGTCTTCAGGGCGGCATACACGTCGTTCGTCGCCGTGGCAGTAGCCGCCGGGTCGAAGAACTGAAGCAAGTTGCCCGTGTACTCCGGGAAAAGATCGATCTCGCCGGCAAGAAGCGCGGGAACGTATACATCGCGCTGTCCGAGCGAGAACTGGCGGTCAACCGTGAAGCCGCCGTCTTCGAGAACCTGAGCGTACGCCTCTGCAATGATTTCGTTCGAGTAATAGGCTTGCGAGCCAATCACGATGGGCTTCGACGTGGTGTCGGTTGCGGGGGCGCATCCAGCCACCCCAAGAACGACGCCGACGCTGACCAGGGCGGCCACAGATGCGGCGGCAATGCGTGTGAGTTTCATTTCTTCTCCATTAGCTGTGTTTCTTCAAACTTAGCCCCCGCGCGCTTTTGCAGTGAACCAAGGATGCGGTCCCCCAGAACAGTCAGCACAATGATGATGGCCGCGCTCGCGACAACCTGCGGAAAATTTCTCAGAGCCAAACCCTGAACGATTCCAAAACCCAAGCCGCCAAGACCCACCAGGGGTGCGATCACCACGGTGGCAAAAACTTGAATGTACGCGATACGCAATCCCCCAATGCTGGACGCGAGCGAGAGCGGCACCTCGACGAAGCGAACCACCTGCCACGTCGTCATTCCTTGAGCCCTCGCCGCATCCCGGATGGGCGGGGGAATCGTCGTGACGCCCGAGTGCACTCCCGCCAAAATGGGCGGCACGGCAATCACCACGAGTGCAAGAACGACTGCGAGATCACGAAACTGCACGCCGATGAGCAATACGAGTGCAAACAGGAGGCCCATCGTGGGAATAGACCGTGACAGCGACCCTGCCCCGAGTACCGCGAATTCTCCGCGACCGGTGTGCCCCGTCACGAGACCGAGAGGCACGGCAATGACGGCGGCGATGGCAAGTGCAACGAAGGTGAGTGCGAGGTGCTCGGCGATGAGATTCCATAAGCCATAACGACCATCCCAGTTTGCGGTATTGGTCAGCCAGGCAAGCGTCTCCTCGGCGCTAAACACGGGCTAACCTCGTGCGCCGCCAGGGAGCCAACACTCGGCCCAACAGCCACAGACCGAAATCCAGCAACAGAGACACCACCAGAATCGTCAGGATGCCGGAGACGATTTCTTCCGGAATCTTTCGTTGAAAACCGTCGACAAATAAGTAGCCGAGATTGCGCACACCCACGACCGCCGCAATCGACGCGATCGAGAGTGTGCTCGCCGTCGCCACGCGTAAGCCCGCTATCAGTCCGGGAATCGCGAGAGGCAACTCAACGTGAAAGAACAACTGACGTGCGTTCATGCCGAGCGCGCTCGCACTCACCCGCGAGGCGGAGGGAACCTGGGCGAACGCGTCCCGAGCAGAGAAGTAAAACGATGAAATGACATACACGGTCAGCGCAATGACGACGTTGGTCGGACCGATAAAGCTCGTGCCAATAATCACCGGTAGCGTCACAAAAAGAGCCAAGGAGGGAATGGCATAAATCGACCCGAGAATGCCCTGTGTCGCACCCGCAAACCGAGTCGGGATAATGCGCGCCAAAACAATGCCGAGCACGGCACCCAAGAGGATGGGCACCAAACACAGGGTAATATGCGTCGCCGTGAGCCCGAGGATGAAACTCCCGTTGGCGGCTACCCACTCCACGGGACACCCACGAGCTTGGCGACGAACTCGGTAGCGGGATGACCGGTGATCGTGGCGGGGGTACCCCGCTGTTCGACATGCCCACCGTGCGACAAAACCACGAGCTGATCGGCGATGCTCAGCGCCTCGTAACGGTCGTGCGTCACAAACAGTACGGTGAGCTCGAGTTCGCGTTGAATGCGGCGCAGCTCATCCTGCAACTCCTCACGAACAATGGGGTCAACGGCTCCAAAAGGCTCATCCATCAACAGGATTCGCGGTTTCGTCGCGAGCGCCCGCGCAACCCCGACACGCTGTTGTTGCCCGCCCGAGAGTTGATGCGGAAACCGCTCGAACTGCGCAGGCTCGATACCGACCATTCTCAACATTGCTGTCGAATTTGCTCGAGCATCGACATCGGATTGCCCGGCGATGCGTGCGATCAGGCGAACATTCTCGAACGCGGTCTTGTGCGGAAGCAGACCGCCCTCCTGCATGACGTAACCAATGGAGCGACGGAGCGTGATCGGGTTGAGGGTTGCGATGTCAACCCCATCGATGCGAATCGTGCCACTCGTGGGCGCGACCATTCGGTCGACCGTTCGCAGGAGCGTTGTTTTGCCCGAACCCGATAGTCCCATTATCACGGTGATTTCAGCCGACGGCACGATGAGCGACACGTCGTCGAGTGCGACGACGTCTTTATACCGTTTGGAGACGTGGTCGAACTCAATCATGATGACGATTCAGCCTCGGTCAGGCTGTGGTGACCTCGACACCTCGCCAAAAGGCGACGTAGTTGGTTATCTCGCGTGCCGCATCCTTCGGGTCGCGGTAAACCCACACGGCGTCGGTGTTGACGCTTCCGTCAACGTTCAATGAGTAATAGTTGGCCAAGCCTTTCCACGAGCATGTCGTGGTGGTGTCGGAGTCGACCAGGTACTCGGTCGTGACGCTGTCGAACGGAAAGTACTGATTTCCCTCAACCTCGATCGTCTTGTCCGATTGCGCAATGACTGCGCCGTTCCAGCAAGCTACATACATAGGACACTCCTCCGTCAGCGGGTGTTTCACCCGGTTCTACTTTAGGGGCACGGTCATTCTCGCTAGATTGACGGAATCACAGAGTGGTGACCGACAGCACCGTCGACGGCGACGAGAATCCCACGGCATTCTTGGTTGACACGCGAACCTTGTAGTCGGTTCTCGTTATCAAGCCAGAGACTGTGAGAGAAACGGCTGTCGAAACCGGGTGCGTCACAACTACCCAGTTCGTGCCTCCATCGGAGGAGTACTCGACCTTGTAGTCCGTGATGGCGGATCCCCCGTTGTCTCCGGGTGCGGTCCAGCGCAACACGAGCGACGTCGCCGTCACGCCCGACGTGGCCAGAGCTGTCGGTGCGCCCGGTGAAGTGGCGGCAACCGCGACCGTCTGGCCACTCGTGATGGACTTTCCGGCGTAGCCGGCAACGGAGCCCGTAACGGTGACGGTGATTCGAGCGCCGGAATCCGCCGAGACCAGTCGATACGTGCTCGACGTCGCTGCGGCAATCCGGGCACCGTTTCGGTTCCATTGATAAGCCAGGCTCACACTGCCGGGCCACGCTGACCCACTCGTCGCCGTGAGTGTCTCGCCGACTCGCACGGTTCCCGAAATCTCGGGAAGCGTCGACGGCGTCGAGAACGTACCCAGTGCGACCGCCGCCGTACCAATGCTCGGGGCGCTCGCGGTTGTGGCGTAGCCCGTTGTCGTCGCCGTCACAACGACCGTGATGATTTTGCCGGCGTCGTCAGCAGTCGGTGTGTACGTTGACACGGTGGCACCCGAAATGTTCGTTGTCGTGGCACCCGTGGTGCGTTTCCATTGATAGGCCAGGGATCCGGCACTCGGAACCCAGCTCCCTGGGACCGCGGTGAGTTCCACACCCACCTTCGCGGTGCCGGTGATGGTCGGTCTCGGAACCGTCGAGAATGTTCCGGCAACCGTCACGAGTCGTGTCAGCGGATCGCTGGTTTGGGTCACCGACGTGTACCCGGCTTTCTTGCCCGTCACAGACACGCTAATCGCTTTACCCACATCGGCCGGAACGGGCGTGTACGTCGCCGACGTGGCACTTGAGATATTGCTTCCATCACGTTTCCACTGATAGTCAAACGTGATGGGCGATGCCGTCACCGACGGCTGCCACACACCAGGAACGGCCGTCAGTTGCACACCCACTTGAGCGTTGCCGGTAATGGTTGGCTTCGGTGTCGTTGCCAGAGTGCCCTTGACCACAGCGTTGGTCTCGGCGCTGGGTTGCTCCGCAGTGACGTAGCCCAGTTTCGTTCCCGTGACATAGACACGTATCTTGGAACCCTCATCCGCAGCCGTGATGACATACGTGGATGCGGTGGCGCCCGAAATCGGATTGCCGTCTTTTTCCCAGCGGTAAGTCAACACCACAGGTGAGGCGCCCGATGATGGCAGCCATGTGCCCGGCGTGGCCGTCAATGTCTGACCGACAGCGGCCGTACCCGAGAGGGTAGGTTCTGGCGTTGCCGTGAACACAATTCTGTCGACCGTGGCCGTTTGAGAACTCGGGACGCTCACGCTCGAGTATCCCGGACGTGATCCCGTCACGACGACGGTCAACTTCTTGTCGGCATCTTCGGGTCGCAGCACGTAGGTGGATCCTGTTGCGCCAGCGATATCTGTGCCGGCTCTCTTCCACTGGTAGGCAAATGTTGCGACCGGAGCCCAAACGCCCGGAGTTGCGGTCAGCGTCGAGTTCACCGCCGTCGTACCTGAGACGACCGGGGTGACCGTGGCACTAAAGATGCCCGCACTAATGACTCGGGCAGCACTTGTTGTCACTCCATCGACGTATCCCGCCAACGTGGCGGTTGCCGTAACCGTGAGCGACTTATTCAGGTCGGCTGCTTGCGTGTCATACGTGTCTGCTGTTGCGCCCGAAATGGGCACCCCGTCGCGCTTCCACTGATACGAGACCGACGTTTCGAGGGGGGTCCACCGGCCAACCGAAACCGTCAGCTGTTGACCGACGCGTGAGGGAGTGGTGGGTCCAGAAACAGCCGGCGTTGGCTGGGAACTGAACGTACCCCGGGCGACGGCAACGGTCGGAAGGCTCGACTTTGCCAACGTGACGTAACCGTCCAGCCCGCCCGCAACCGTGAACGACAATGTCGCCCCCACGTCGGCCGCAACAGGGGTGTATGTGAGCTCCGTCGCTCCCGAAATATTCGTTGTCGTACCAGACAGAGTTCTCTTCCACTGGAATGTTCGTGCAGGACTCGGCACGGGACTCCAGACACCGGGTGTGGCAGTGAGTGTCACTCCGACCTTGGGTGTTCCGGCAATCGTCGGCGTCGGTGCGCTGAAAAAGCCAAGCACAACGGCACTCGATTTCGCGCTCGTGCGGACGACCGTGTCGTAACCCAACTTGGATCCGGTAGCGCGAACGGACAGTCTTGCGTCAACGTCGGCGGCGATGGGGATGTACGTCGCAGAGGTCGCCCCCGAGATTTCCTCGTCGTCACGCAACCACTGATAGGCAAGTTGAACCGGCAGCGGGCCCCACGATCCTGCGGTCGCCAGATACGCGACACCGACCTGAGGGACACCACTGAGGGTGGGCGTGGGATTAGCGGACAGCGTGCCGTTGGCGATAACCCCAGTGACGTCACTTGTGTGCGTCACAGAGGAATACCCCAGTTTGACACCGGTGACCGCAACGGAGATGGTGGCCCCCGCATCCGCACCAGCAAGAACGTACGTTGGGCCGGTCGCGCCGTCGATGTTCGTTGTTTCGGAACCAACCGTACGCTTCCACTGATAGGTGAAGGTGGTCGGCGTGGGCGACCACTCCCCGCTCGACGCGGTGAGTGTGCTCTCAACCTTTTCGGTACCCGAAATCGTGGGAAGTACCGAGTCGGCGAACGAAAGATAGTCAACAACGGCGCTCGATGCACTCGTCTTCGTCACAGAGTCATACGCGGTGCGGTTTGCGGTAACCGTGACGGAGATTCGAGAACCGGCATCGACCGGTTGAACCACATAGGTGGTTCCGGTCGCGCCCGTAATGTTGACACCCGCCCGTTGCCATTGGTACGCCAGCGATGACGACGCCGGTTGCCAGGCCGCAGAGCTCGCCGTCAGCGTTGACCCGATCTTGGCGCGACCCGTCAGCGTGGGCGTGGGCTGGGTGGCAAAGACCCCCTTGGCTACGGCAACGGTTGCCGCACTCGTCATCGGCGTCGCCGTGTAACCAATCGCCGAACCTGTCTGCACTACCGTGAGCGTGGTGCCTAGGTCGGCCGCGACGATCTCATACGTGGCCGTTACCGCACCAGGAATAATGGTGCCGTTTCGCTTCCACACAAACGTGCTCGTCGTCGCAGCCGGAGTCCAGGCGCTCGTTACCGCGGTCACTGTTGCACCAACACGCACCGTGCCGGAAATTGTGGGAACCGGAGTCGCCGTAAAGACCGTATTGGCGATCGACGCAGTGGGCAAACTTGTGGTCGACTGACCTTCGTAACCGGCACGAACGCCGTTCACAACAACCCGGATGAGTCGTCCGGCATCTTGTGGCGCGAGCACATAAGTTTGCGATGTGGCGGCGTCGATATTGACACCGTCTCGCGTCCACTGGAACGTGTACGACGACGGGTTGGGCGACCACGAACCCGTGACGGCCGTCAACGTGGAGGTAACTTTTGCGACGCCGGTGATGGTCGGGACGGGTCTCGAGTTGAACGCGGAGAGTCCGATCGGAGCTGTGTCCGCGGAACTGGCTTGCTCGTCGGCATACCCGTCTTTGGTCGCAATCACGCCGAACGTGATAATGGCACCGACGTCGAGCGACGTCAGCGCATAACTGATTGCAGAGGCGTCGGCCTCGAGAATGGTCTGGGCAGAACCGACGGGGGTGCCGTCACGGAACCACTGGTAGGTGTAGGAATCGACATCGATGTCCCACGTCCCGAAGTTCGCCGTGAGAGTGCGTCCGACTCGAGGGGTACCCGAGATGACGGGCGCGGAAACGAGGTTGATGTTTCCCTGGGCGACGGTCACCGATTCCTCACTGGTGCCCGACCACGATGCGTACCCGAGAAGTGAGTACGTTCGAGTGACCGTTATGTCGTGATAGAGGTCGTCGGCAACGGGAATGTACTGGGAATTTGTCTCGCCGGGGATATCGACACCGTCACGAATCCACTGATAACTGACGCTACCCGGCAGCGGCGAGGGGCTGCCATCGGTCACATAAATAGTGTTCCCGACACGAGCGTCACCCAGAATGACCGGGTTGGTCGTATTGCTAAATGACCGTCGAGGGACTTCAGCCGTGGGATCACTTGTTAACGTGACGGGGCTGTAACCCGCCCTCATCCCAGTGACAGAAACCGTTAATCGATTGCCAGCGTCGGCCGCGCTCACCTGATAGGTGCTTTGCGTCGCGCCGCTAATCTCGACGCCACCACGCTTCCAAACGTAAGTCGGTGTTGCTGATGGGGTCCAACTGTCGACACTGGCGGTGAGAGTGCTTCCTTGCGTCACGGTTCCCGAGATGGTGGGAGCGGACGTGGCAGAAAACTCGCCCGGCGCGATGAGGCCCGTCTCGAGACTCGTCGCCGAGACCGAGGTGTAGCCCGCTCTAGCGGGGGTGGCGGCAACCGAGACGCGATTGCCAAGATCCTCACTCGTCACAACATACGTCGCTGAGGTTGCACCGGAGATGGCGGCACCGTTGCGCAACCACTGATACGAAACCGACGTCGGCGTCGGCGACCATCCGGCGAGATCAGCAGTGAGCGACTGCCCAACTATCTGCGTGCCGGTAATCGTGGGAACCGGACGGGAAGGTCCGAAGGTTGCCGGGTAAACAGCAATTGTCGACCGACTCGTGCGTGCAAGTGGGATGTAATTATCGAGAACAGGTTGAACCACAACAGAAATCGTCGCGGTGAGATCTGCCGCAACAACGTCATACGTACTCGACGTGCGACCTGGAATCACGTTGCCATTTCGCAACCACTGGTAGGTGTAACTGGAAGGCTCCGGCGTCCACGCGCCCGGCCTCGCGGTCAGTGTGCGTCCAACTTGAGGGAGTCCATCGATGACCGGATTCGGCGAGACCGTGAATCGCGATGCGACGCTCACTGCTGTCACGTCGGAGGTCAGTGTCGAATTGTTGTAACCCGAACGAATCGCGGTCACCCGCGCGGTGATGTTTTTTCCTGAGTCTGCAGCAGCGAGTGAATAGGTGTCGGTCGTCGCTCCCGCGATTGAGATGCCATTTCGCAACCACTGAATCTGAGTCGACGTGGGGTCTGGAGCGTAAACGCCCGCCGAAGAAACGCTGAGGCTGTTGGGGATGATCGCCGAACCGGATATCACCGGAACGCCCGTGGTGACAAAGTCCGCCAGCGAAATCGTCTTTGTTTGCGACAACACACTCGGTTCAGAGGTGGAGTAACCGGTTCGCACTGGAGTGACCCGCACACGAATCACTGTGCCGAGGTCTGCCTCCACAATGGTGTACGTCTCCTCCGTTGCTCCACCAATCGGTGTGCCGTTGCGCAGCCAGCGATAGGTGTAGGAGTCCGGATCGGGCGTCCATCCGCTGTTCGTTACCGAGAGAACGTCGCCGAGTTGTAGTGAACTATCATCGATCGACGCAGTTCCCGTCGCGGTGAACCACGTGCTGCCGACGAGACCGGTCGCATCGGATTCAATCGTCACCGACTCGTAACCTGCTCGAGAGGCAGTGACCCGAACCTTGAAAAAGTGGTTAAGGTCAGCGCCCGTCAAATCAAATGTTTGACTCGTCGCACCGGAAACAACGTCACCGTCGCGGTACCAGGCATAGGCCAATGTCGTTGGGTCCGGGCTGACCCCGGTGACGTTCGCCGTGAGCGTGTGGTCCACAATTCGCGAACCCGAAATCGTGGGTCTCGCCGGTGCACTGAACTGACCGACACCCGTTATGGACGCCGACTCCGACGGTTCGTCAACGAAGTTGCGGTGGCGTGCGGTTACCGTAACCGTGATCGATGCCCCTGCGTCCGCAGCGACGAGCGTGTAGGACTGCAACGTCGCGCCGCCAATCGGGCTGCCGTTTCGGTTCCACTGATAACCAAAACTCGTCGGGGTCGGCGAAAAAGTTCCCGTAGAAGTAGTGATCGCATGACCGACTGCGAATTGAGTGCCCGAATTTGAATCAGAAATCTCGGGTCGAGCATCCACTGCAAAGGATCCCCGCGCGACATCAACGGCCGACGAAACGCTCAAGGATGAATTGTAGCCCGACTTAACTGCCGTGGCTCGAACCGTGAGTCCAAACCCGCGGTCAACATCGGCAATGTCGTAGGTAGACCCTGTTGCACCAGAGATGGCAGCCCCGTCGCGCAGCCATTGGTAGGTATAGGAGTCGGGTGTGGGAGCCCAACCAGAGGGCGCGGCCGTGAGTGTATCTCCGACACCGGACCCACTGTGCGTGATCGAGACCGAGCCGGCGCTGGAGAAATCGCTCGTGACCACGACATCAGTCGACGACGAAGTCGCGCTTGCATCAGTGAAGCCCGTGCGTTTTGCGGTGACGCGTACTGAAAGTCGAGCAGCAACATCGTCGCCCGCAACCGAGTACGTCGAAGACGTCGCACCCCCAATCACAGCACTGTCGCGCAACCACTGATAGTCAAAACTGCTGGGAGTCGCAACCCAGGTACCAGTATGTGCGGTCAGGAGACCGCCGACAGCCGCCGTTCCAGAGACCGTCGGGGTGGGCTTTTCCTCAAACGAACCGACAGGAGCGATGGCGTTACTTGCGACCGTGACGGGGTCGAAGCCAGCTGCCTCTGCCGTAACGTCGACAGTGACGGACAATCCGGCGTCATCAACGACCGTTCTATACGTCGGCGAGGTGGCGCCCGAAATCGGACTGGATCCACGTTTCCATTGAAAGCTCGTCGTGGCATCGACGGGGTCCCACGCACCCGTAATCGAGGCGGTCAACAACGACCCCACAGCGGTGTCACCCGCAATGCTCACCGCAGCCGGCTGCACTTGGTCGGCACGCGCGGATTCCGCAGGGATCACGCCAAAGGTGATCACGGTGACCAGTAGAAGGGTCAAGGGGGCCAAAATGCGCTGTTTCACGCTATGCAGCCGTTGTGACATAGCAATTGCTCCCTAATGTGCTTCTTCGCGAGAAAAATGAGTGACTGACAAAGCCTAAACCCCAACATGAAAGTTTGCGACGGGGAGTTATATCGAGCAGCCGTCACCGGCAAGCCCATGCGCCCACGGACGGGTCGCACATCTCTAGTTCCTCATCCGCCCAGTAACCGTGCGCGAAAAGAGCGACAGGGCACTCGTGCACCACAGAGCCCACAGGACCAACACAGGTTGGAACAGGAGCCGGATACCGCGCGCGATGTCGCTCGTGAGACCGAAGGCGTCGGTGTGCTCAACAAATTGCGCGATATTGCCGGGAAAAATGGCGATGAAGAATAGCGCGGTCACCAATCCCATTTGTCTGTGAAAACGCCACGGGATGATCAACCCCACACCGAGGAGTATCTCGACGATGCCCGACGCAACGACCACGACGTCGGGATCGAGTGGCACCCATGCGGGAACTTGAGCCTGAAAGGTCGACCGGGCGAAGGTCAGGTGACCTGTCCCGGCCGCAAGCAATGCCACGCCAAGGAGTATTCTCCCGGCGGTCGCAATTCGAGCGGCGAGTGGACTGTTCGGTGACATGAATCTCATGTGGATGATTCTTGGACAATTCTTATGATTCGCATAGCCGGTTGATTAAGTTGGGTCGCTACTCTCAACTCGATCCGAAGTTGTTTGGCAGTATTGCCCCCAAGAGAAAGCACAAAAAATGTTGAGTGTGTTCCAGAAAAAGTGGGTGGCGGCCACCGCCATCGCCAGTTGCGTCACCATCGGTGCGAGCGTGTTGCCCGCAACCATGGCGTCCGCAGCACCGAGTCCAACCCCGAGCACGGCAGCAAAAGTACCTGCCGCCGCCGCGACGCCCAGCGCGACGCCCACAACTGCGGCCAGGCCCCCGGCATCCCAGCCCGCAGCTCCCAAGCCAGTCGCACCACCGAAGCCAAACCCCGTGGCCCCGGAACCCCGCTACTCCTTCAACGGAGTCGGAAACAATCTCCTCCACACGGACTGGGGTTCCGTCAAGGTCGCGTTCTTGCGGGTAGCCCCGGCAGCCTACGGTGACGGCAAGAGCACGATGGGTGGTGCAACTCGACCGAGCGCACGCGCGGTGTCCAACGCCATTGACGCGCAGGCGTCAAGCATGCCGAACAATCGTCGCCTCACCGACATGGTGTACGTGTTCGGTCAGTTCCTCGACCACGACATCACCCGAACAATCGCGACGACGGGCGACTCAAAACCCATCGCGGTACCAAAGGGTGACCCGCAATTCGACCCCACGTCGACCGGAACAGCGAAGATTCCGTTCACTCGCTCGACCTTCGCCGGCAACGCGGGCTCCCCCGGGGTTCGTCAGCAGAACAACTGGGTGACCAGCTTTATCGACGGATCTCAGGTCTACGGTTCTGACGGCGATCGAGCTAGAGCCCTTCGCACGATGTCGGGTGGTCTACTCAAAACCAGCGCAGGCAACATGATGCCTTTCAACACAACGGGACTTGCAAACGATAACGACGCACATCAGGTTGCCGACACGCAGCTGTTCTTAGCCGGGGATGTTCGTGCAAACGAAAACCCCGGACTCATTTCGATCCACACACTGTTTGTGCGCGAGCACAACCGTCTCGCCACGGCTCTCGCCGCGGCCAACCCGCGACTCGACGACGAACAGCTGTACCAGAAAACGCGTCGCATCGTTATCGCGGAGTTGCAGTGGATTGTTTACAACGAGTACCTGCCGGCACTTCTCGGGTCGAACGCGATGCCTCGGTACGCGGGCTACAAAGCCAACGTCAACCCCGGCATAGCCAACGAGTTCGCGACGGCGGCCTACCGGTACGGACACAGCATGCTCGACGAAGAGGTGGGACGCCTCAACGACGACGGCACCGAGGTCGCCGCCGGGGCACTCGAGCTCGCCACATCGTTCTTCAATCCAACGGTGTTCGATACCTCCCTCCCGCAGCACTCCGGAGATATCGATCCTTTCCTGAAGTCCGAATCCACAGGGATAGCGCAGGAAGTCGACGTGTACGTCGTTGACGCCGTGCGTAACTTCCTGTTTGGTCCTCCCGGTGCTGGTGGCCTCGATCTCGCGGCGTTGAACATTCAGCGTGGACGCGACCATGGCCTCGCCGATTACAACACGATGCGCGCCGCCTACGGCCTGCCTCGCGTGACGACGTTCAACCAAATCACGTCAGACGCAACACTCGCCACCAAGCTGCGGACAACCTATGGCACAGTGAACAACATCGACGCATGGGTCGGCGGACTCGCCGAGACACACGTGTCGGGTGGTTCTCTCGGACCACTCTTCACGAAGATCATCGCCGACCAGTTCACTCGCCTGCGCACCGGGGACCGACTCTATTTCGAGAACGTTCTCGACGCGGGCGACATCGCCAAGGTCAAGGCAACGTCGCTGTCGTCGATCATCAAGGCCAACACGTCACTTACCACGGTTCAAGCAAACGTGTTTGTCGCACCATAACACCACGGGTTTATACCCAAAAAAACTTTCGCCCCGAGAGTGATCTCGGGGCGAAAGTTTTATGTGCTCAGTAAGAGGCGCGCATTAGAGGGCCTTCAGAATGTCCTCGACACGATCTTTGGCGTCACCGAAGAGCATCGACGCATTGTCGCGATAGAACAGTGGATTCGCAACACCGGCGTATCCCGAACTCATCGACCGCTTGAACACGATGACGTTGTCGGCTTCCCACACCCGAAGCACGGGCATGCCGGCGATGGGGCTGCTCGGGTCTTCGGCAGCTGCCGGGTTACACGTGTCATTCGCTCCGATGACGAGCACAACATCCGTGCCAGAGAAGTCGTCGTTGATCTCGTCCATTTCAAGTACCACGTCGTAAGGTACCTTCGCCTCGGCAAGAAGCACATTCATGTGCCCGGGCAGGCGACCCGCAACCGGGTGGATGCCGAACCGCACATTGACGCCCTTCGCACGCAAGCGCGCCGCAAGGTCGGCAACCGGGTACTGGGCCTGTGCCACTGCCATGCCATAGCCAGGAGTGATGATGACGCTGCTCGCATTCGAGAGCATGCTCGCGGCGGCCTGTACGTCAATCTCGTGGATTTCGCCTTCTTCTTCGTCATCGGAGCTCTTCGGCTTCTCGATACCGAAACCACCCGCGATGACAGATATAAAGGAGCGGTTCATCGCGCGACACATGATGTACGACAGATAGGCACCCGACGAACCCACGAGGGCACCCGTCACGATGAGCAGGTCGTTGTTGAGCAAGAACCCCGCTGCCGCGGCCGCCCATCCGGAATAGCTGTTGAGCATGGACACCACGACAGGCATGTCGCCGCCGCCAATGGAGGCAACCAGGTGCCATCCCAGCAGCAGTGCGAGTGCGGTCACCGCAATCAACAGCGGAAGCACGGGAGTGATGACGTACCACACGGTCAACGCGACGAATGCGACGAGCGCACCAATGTTGAGAGCGTTCTTGCCCGGCAACATCAGGGGCCGCGACGAAATGCGTGCCGAGAGCTTCAAGAAGGCGACAATCGAGCCGGTGAACGTCACCGCACCGATGAACACCCCGATGAAGACCTCAGCATGGTGAATGCCGAGTAGGTTGTCGGGCACGTCGCCCGGCGCCAGCGCACCATTCCATCCAACGAGCACGGCAGCCAAACCGACGAAGCTGTGGAGCAACGCAATGAGCTCAGGCATGCCGGTCATGGCAACGACTCGTGCGCGCCACAGGCCGATTCCCGCACCGATCACAATGACCACCACGAGCAGAACCAGACCGGTCTGACCGGCCGGCGTACCGAGGCCGTTGACCACCATCTGACCGATCGTCGCCAACAGCGCAAGGGCCATGCCGACGATTCCGTAAACCAGTCCGGAGCGGGACGTTTCGTGTTTGCTTAGCCCACCGAGGCTAAGAATAAACATGAGTGCGGCAACGACATAGGTCGCCGTCGTGAGCAAATCGATGTTCATCGGTCACCCTTCGTGAACATGGCGAGCATTCGTCGAGTCACCGCGAAGCCTCCAAAGATGTTGATGGATGCGAGCAGCACACCAATCGCAGCCAAGATTTGCACCACCAGGTCGGGTGTGTTGAGCTGCGCAATCGCACCGACCACCACGATTCCCGAGATGGCGTTAGTCACGCTCATGAGAGGAGTGTGCAATGCGTGGTGCACCTTGCCGATGACATAGAAGCCCACCACAATCGACAGCATCAGCACGAGGAAGTGCTGCGGAAGTGGAGCCGGAGCAAAGGTGCACACGGCGAGCAGGACGAGCAGGCCCACGGCAATCAGCGCAGTTCGCGCCGCACGAGACATCGTTTTCTTCGGCGCAGGTTGACTCGGCGCTTCGGCAGCCGCCGCCGCGGCCGGAGCCGCCGATACCTGAACAGGGGGCGGAGGCCACGTGATGGCACCCTCTTGCACAACGGTTACCGCACGCTGCACAACATCCTCGAAGTCAAGGGTGAGCTTGCCATCTTTGTTGGGCGTCAACAGTTTGAGCAGGTTCACCATGTTGGTACCAAAGAGCTGCGAAGCCTGCTGCGGCAGGCGTGCCGGCAGGTCGCTGTACCCGAGGATTGTCACGCCGTTCTTCGTGACGACCTTTTCGCCGGCGACAGACCCGGCAACATTGCCGCCCTGCACCGCTGCCATATCGACAATGACACTGCCCGGTTTCATGCGAGCAACATCGGCAGCCGTGATGAGGCGTGGCGCCGGGCGTCCCGGAATCAGCGCCGTTGTGATGATGATGTCGACATCTTCGGCCTGCTCGGTGTAAATTTCTGCAGCTCGCTTGTCGTAGGCCTCGCTTGTTGCCTTGGCATATCCATCGCTTGACTGCATTTGTTCAGCAACTTCAACGGCGAGGTACTGACCACCAATCGACTTCACCTGATCGGCGACTTCGGGTCGTGGGTCGGTGGCGCGCACGATGGCACCCAGGCTGGATGCGGCACCGATGGCCGCCAAGCCCGCAACGCCCGCACCCGCAACGAGCACTTTTGCCGGCGGCACCTTGCCGGCGGCGGTCACCTGGCCAGTAAAGAGTCGGCCGAACTCGTGAGCAGCTTCGATGACCGCGCGGTAACCCGCAAGGTTCGACATCGAGCTCAACACGTCCATCGACTGCGCTCGCGAGATTCGAGGAACCGCGTCAAGTGCGATGGCCGTGACACCGCGCTTGGACAACGCCTCGAGCAGTTCTGGTCGAAGCGACGGGCTGAGCAAACTGATCAGGGTGGTTCCCTTGGTGAGTTTTTTGATCTCTGCATCGGTCGGCGGGTTGACCTTCATCACAATCTCGGAGCTCCACGCAGTTTTTGCGTCCACGATTTTGGCGCCGGCGGCTGCGTATTGACTGTCAGGGAAGGACGACCTCGCGCCCGCATCTTTTTCGACGACGACCTCGTAGCCGAGCGCCACAATCTTGCCCACCGTTTCGGGCGTGGCGGATACTCGCGCATCCTCTTTTTGTTCGCTCACAACACCTAGACGTGCCATGTGATTCACCTCTCACCGGATAGAAATGCGTTGATTTCTTTGTGGACGAGGCTCGCGATCTGCTCTGCGCTGTCCTTGGGTGTCGTGCGGCCGAGTCCCACGGTTGATGTGGTCACGGGTTGCACATTCGGCGTTGGGCCTACTCGCACCGTACTTCGACTATAGACGTTGAACGGGCGCGAGGTTTTCACCAATTGGCCGAGAAATACGGGCGGCGGATGGGCTTACGGCTGACCCGGCTGCTGATCAGGCTGCGGCTGACCAGGCGGCTCTTCACCTGGCTGGGGTTGGCCGGAATTCTCCGGGGACAACGATGCCATGGGTGATTCGGATGATCCCGTGGCCGGACCTTCCAGTCCAATGTTTGCTCCCCCGTTTTCGACTGAGCTCAGGAACATTTCGACCGGCTTCATTGCCGCATCGGAAGCGCTGACGGGCGACTGCAGTGTCAGAACCGACACGATGAGAACCGAGGAAACCAGCACGGTTGATCCGCCGTAAAGGTAGGTGAACCATCGCACGCGACTGGCGGGATACAGCCCAATGCCGACCCACGTGAAGATCGCTGAAACAAGCAGGAGAAGGTTGACGCTCAACGGGAGATTCGGAACGCTAATCATGAGGCGATCCTTGCGGGCATCCTTCACCGACTCCAGATGGGTGTACAGGTTGTCTACCTGATGCGCCGTGAGTCCGGGAGACTCGGCCAGAGCCGTGACGCTCTTTTCGATGACGGCAAGCGCTTTCTGTGCCTCCGGGTTCGGGCCGACGACGCCCGCCGTGCCAATCTCTGTGTCTCTCACCATGCGCGCGTAGTCCGCAAACGACTGGGCGATGGCTTTGGACGTGTCACCCGGGATGCCGCCGAGATCCTCAGCGAGCGACGTCACCGATGTGAACTCGCTGGTCACAGCGCCCACCATTTTGGATTGTGTGTCCCATGACGTGACGAGCGAAAACGCGCCGATAAAAATGAATGCCCCACCGATGATGCCGAGCGTCGCGCTGGCGAGGGGGTAGGAATTCTGGTCGACTTCTCTGCGCTCATAGAAACGGATGCACGCCCACATGATGATGGCACCGGGAACCAGCACAATCAGAAAAAGCACGATGGCAGGCAGATTCAGAAACGCCTCGTAGGCGGTGGGAGTCATAGTCACAAGCGCATCATAATCGCGCCAGGGAAACTTTCAATCGTGGTTCCCGGTCTCCGCAACCTCACCATCGCGTTCAGGGCAGCGCTCAATTACCGCACCATCACGACGAGCACTCATGAGTCCAGTCGGAAACACCTCGTGTCGCGCATCACGTGACCGCGCCGACGAGAGTGACTGAGAACTCATGAGTGCTCGTCTGCGGGTCTATTGCACGGCACTCCCCGCGTTGATGATTCCCGGTCCGCACGTCTTTGAGGTATTGGCATCACACACGCCGCCACCAAACGGCGTCGAAGTTGACTGCAGGCGCTGGACCACTTGCGCGGGCGTCATCGATGGATTGCGCGAGAGCATGAGCGCGACAACACCGGCAACATGAGGCGTTGCCATGCTCGTTCCACTCCAGGAGACATACGTCTGCCCCCCGGGCACGGTCGTTCCGGCGTTCATCGTTGAGTAGATTCCCACCCCGGGAGCCGCAATTTCGACGAGCGGGCCGTAGTTGGAGAACCAGGCACGCTTGCCCGCGCTGTCGGTAGCAGCAACAGTGATCACGCCGTTGCAGTTACCAGGCGACGACGACGATGCGGGGCTGTCCTCATTTCCAGCTGCAATGGTCACCGTGACACCGCGACTCAGCGCGTAGTCGATAGCGCTCTGTTCGGTGGCCGAACAAGCGCCGCCGCCACCGAGTGAAAGCGAGATGACGTTAGCCGGTGTCGCGTTCGTGGGAAGTCCCGTGACGGCGCCGCCCGCCGCCCAAATGATCCCCAACGCGATGTCAGACATGTAGCCGCCACACTTACCAAGAACTCGAACGGGTTGCACCTGCACCTTGGGTGCGATACCGACCGAACCGGTGCCGTTGATTGCAGCGTTGATTGTGCCGGCGACGTGGGTTCCGTGCCAGGAACTGTTCGACACTCCACAACCGGCCAGATTTCCACCGAATGTTGCGCCTGAGGAATCTGCCGCTGAAATCCAGTCACCGGGGTCGGACGGGTTGGCGTCACGACCATCGCCGTCATTCGCAACGCTCGGATCGGCAATCATGTCGTAACCGGCAACCTGCGATCCCAAGTCGGCGTGGGTGGTGATGCCGGTGTCAAGCACCGCAACAATCACGCGAGAACTTCCCTGGGTCTTTGACCACGCACCGTTGACATTGATGCCGAAGGTTCCCGTTAGCCCCCACAGGGTTCCGTTGGTAAACGCCGACTCGGTTGGCGTCGACTGAACGAACTCGGCAGGAGTTGTCACGACGACCGACGTCGCACTCGCCGAGACGATGGTGGCAGCGGCACTGCCGAACGTAACGCTCGTGATCGCCTCGAGGTTCGTGCCCGAGATTGTCACCGTTGTTCCACCGACACTCGGACCCGACGTTGAGCTGAGTGCACTAATCGTGGGTGGGAGGGCGCGGCCGCTCACTGCAGTCGACACCCCGCCAGAGGGCACAGTCTTGCCAACTGAAGCCGGAGCCACCACGTACCTGAATTTGGTGCGCAATGCGGGCGACGTTCCGCCCGCTGTCTCGACAGTGACGGCGACGCCGGATCGCGACACGTCTCCAGCGGGCGTCGTGACCGTGATGCTCGAGTCAGTGTTCGCCGTGATGATTCCCGCCTTGCCCCCAAATGTTACGGATTTTGCGTTGGCAAGATTTCGTCCCGAAATTGTGACGGTTGTACCGCCCGCAGAACTCCCCGACGTGGGGGTGAACGCGGTAAGGCTGGGAGCAGCAACGTACGTGTACGCATTGGACAAGGACGTGGATCCCGCCGCAGCCGTGAGGAATATGGACTTGACGCCGACAGTACCTGCCGGAGCCTTCACCCGAACCTGAGTATCGCTGAGTACGGAAATTGATGTGGCCGAGACTGCTGTTGAGGCGCTCGTGCCGAACTTCACCGATCGAGTACCGGTCAGAAGCGTGCCCGTGATGGTCACGATCGTACCCGCACGGAGTTGCCCAGAGTTCGGCGAAACCGACGTAATCGTCGGGGTCGAAGCGACGACATACGTGAACGCATTCTCTTTGGTGACGGTCCCTGTCGCACCCCCTACGACAACGGAAACAACGCCGACTGCGTGGGCCGGAGCGGACACAACAATTGACGTGCCAGTTTTCGAGCGGATTGAGCCCTCGATTCCGTCGAACGTGACGGACGTGGTCGTGAGCAAATTAGTTCCCGCGATGGTCACGGATGTTCCGCCGCGTGTCGAACCCGTTGCCGGAGCAATCGTGGTCACCGACGCCGGGGCTGCAAAGGTAAATGCCGCAGGAGCGGTCACCGTTCCAGAATCGGTCGTGACCGTCACATTGACAGCTGTGGCACTTGCCGCTTTGGCGGGCGTCAGTACAGTCACCGCGGTGTCAGTTCGACTCACGATTGATTGAACGGGAGTGCCACCGAACGTGACTGACGTCGTGGTCGCAAGACCCGAACCAGAAATCACCACGGTCTGTCCGCCGGCACTCGTTCCAACCTTCGGACTCACGGGAGTCGCCGACAGCGTAGGAGGAACGACATCGACGTAGCTAAATGCCGCAGTCTTTGTGGCCGAGCCACCTGATCCGCTCACCGTGACATCGACGGTCGCTGCGCGGGGCGCGACATCGGCGACGCTTGTGCGCCATTGATCGGGCTCCGCCCACTCAACGGTCGGGTCGGACGCAATTTCTGCGGCGACCTTTCGCGCCGTCGCAAGGTCAACGGGCGCACCCAGGTTCATGGCAGAAATTCGGTTGGTGATTTGGATGCCGCCGACGACCTTTGCGGACTTCGCTCGAGTCCACCCCATCGGCTTACCGGCGTCCATCGTCGCAATCGCGCCGTCACGGTACTTGACAATGATGCGTGACGTACGATCTGCGGGATTCCTCAACGGCACGCTGACCGCGGACGGGAGAGGCGTTGCGCCACCCGTGGATCCGGGAGTCGGCGTTGACGCGAGCGGGGTAACTCCCGGGGTGGCTCCCGGAGTCGCTGCGGAGGAAGCTTCGGGCGAGGCAACGGGTGTTGCGGGTGTTGCGGGTGTTGCGGGTGTTGCGGTTTGCGACGACGTCGTTGTCGTCGGTTCGTCGGATGCAGCGAGCGCGGGAATCGAGTTTGCGATAAACGCAACTGCGGAAATCGCGGCGACCACGGCCAGCTTAGGTAGTGAAATAAACATGTTCTCTTCGGATCCCTTCGTGTCCAATGTCACCGACGTTAGTGGTGCCCAATTCAGCGGACTGCCAGAGAACGTCCAAGTTTTGTACAAGATGTCTTGCTTCGACGCCTGTCAGACCCCCATAGATAGACTTGCCCGCATGCCGAACAACGACCTGCTGGTGTGGATAGATTGCGAAATGACGGGCCTCGACGTGAACGTCGATGAGCTTGTCGAGATCGCCGTCATCGTGACGGACTCCCAGCTCGAACCGCTGCATGCCGGGCTTCAATTGGTCATCAAGCCACACGATTCGGCCCTGGCAAATATGGGTGACTTCGTGCGTGAAATGCACACCTCGTCGGGGCTGATCACCGAGATTGAACACGGGATATCAGTCGAAGAGGCGCAAGCGACGGTGCTCGACTACCTCGATGGCCTCGTACCCGAAGGCGTCAAGCCTCCACTAGCCGGCAACTCAGTCGGTACCGACCGGGCATTCTTGGTGCGCTATATGCCGGTGCTCGAAGGTCGCTTGCACTATCGCACGATCGACGTGTCCACCATCAAGGAGCTTGCGCGCCGTTGGCAACCCCGCGTGTATTTCAATGCACCACCCAAACGCAACGGGCACCGTGCGCTCGACGACATTAGAGAGTCGATTCGCGAACTCGACTACTACCGAGCGAGCGTCTTTGACGCATCCGGAGACATCACCACAGAGCAGGCTCAACAGGCTTCTGCCGCGATGGGCGAAAAGTACGCGGACCTCGTGTAATAGAATCGACCACGTTGCTCTCCTCGCCGCGAGCACATGGTGGGTATAGCTCAGTTGGTAGAGCACCTGGTTGTGGTCCAGGGGGTCGCGGGTTCAAGCCCCGTTACTCACCCCAAAGTTAAAGCAGGCTCGAAATCGCTTCGAGCCTGCTTTTTTGTCTGCGGGACGCGAGGTCGACTTACTCGTTCTCGTCTTCCGACTCGAACGGGTCACTCGTCCCGGCGTCGAAACTGTATTTGACGTGCAACTTGCCCTGAATCTCGCGCGCTTCAAGCTCGTTGTAACGAAAAATGGATTCAAGCCCGTCGACCAGTGCGACCACGCTGAGCTTGACGTCATGTTTGCCATGTACCAGAACGCGCTCCTCGGCGTCACCCGCGAGCGGGCCGTCAACGAACTCGGCGGTGTAAAAGACGTCGTGTGCCTGTGATGCTGTCATGGCGAATAGCCTAGCCAACGCAACGCACATGTATCGACGCGTGCGACCCCGGAGCCTCACGCTCCACGTACGCAACGAACTGGGCATCCCACTGATCCCAATGTGCCGCAAAGTCGTGGCTCGGGTCTCGGGAGAGAGCCCGCTCCTGACGCGCATCGTCGTCTGCCGAAACCCAGAAGCTGAGGTCGGCGTGCGCGTGTGCGCCCAAACCGAAGGACCCGCATCCTTCAATCACAACGGTCCGTGACGTGTCGAGGGTGAAGTTCCCGTCAAATCGTTCGGCGAGCCAGTCGTAACGCTGCCAGTGAACCGGCTGACCGTCAGCCCGCGGCTGCAAAATCCATTTGTGAAGATTGCGGATGCCCCCCTCCAGCCCGTCCCATCCCGGGTAGAAGTCATCCATATGCAACACAAGAGGCACATCGACACCGGACAATACGCGCTCGACTTCACTCGCCAGCGTTGTCTTTCCGGTGCCGCTCGCTCCATCGATGAGCACAAGCGAACCACGGGGAAGTCGGGAGACTCGCAACGAGAGTTCCAGCACCGAAGGATCAAATTGCGGCCTACTCAGGCCCGGCAACGCCTCATCGTCATCAGGTGAGAACAACGTGCCACGCTCCCGTCAACAGTGACGTGATGGTCGCGATCGCGGCAATAAACACCGCGACCAATAGGCCACACGCATCACGCCACGACATGGAAGACGCCCGATAATTGGTGCGCTTCGGGGTGTCAGTTTTCTCACCCCGATCGAAACCACGGGCCTCCATAGCCACGGCCATTGATTCTGCGCGACGCAGGCTTACCACCATCAAGGGCATGAGTGCGCTCACCGGACCGCTTCGCAATCCCCGCGCGCGCCGAGCGAACCGCACTTGACCAAAATCGGCTGTGGTGAGTTCGATGAGCCGTAGCCCGGCAACCGCACCCCATACGAAACGTGCGGGCACCCGGGCTATCTGGATCAACGCGTCACCGAGCTCGGCAATGTCTAGTGTGGCAAAAATGAATACCGCCGGCATCACGAGCGCGGCCACGCGCAGACATGCGGCAACGGCTAGACCGAGGCTGAGCTCAGTGATGCGCACGGGTCCCCAGGTAAAAAGCTCTGCCCCGCCGGGGCGACCGTACAACGCCGTCGCTGTTCCCGTGGCGACGAGAGCGACAAGAATTGTGAGTGCAGCAAATGCGACTCGACGTGCACTGAGTCGCGGACTGCCCAACCAGATGGGTGACGTCACGGCCTCGAGAGCGAGCGTGATGCCGGCTGAAACGACGTCGAGACTGATCAGTAGGGGCAGACTGACGATCACGACGAATGCAATTCGCATCAACGGATTCACGAGGATAACTCCAGCCGGCCGTCACTCACTGCGCTGATCAGTTGCTGATCGTGAGTGATGACGACGAGGCCGTGTCCCGCATCCGCCAGATTTCGCAAACTGAGAACGAGGTCACGCCAGGTGTGTTCGTCTTGTCCGGTGCTCGGCTCGTCAAAAATGAGAATGCCCGGCTCGACGTCGGTCATGCTTGCCACGACGTCGGCGATTGACAGTCGTCGCTTCTCACCGCCAGACAAAGCAAACGGGTTGCGATGCGCAAGACCGACAAGGTGAAACTCTGCGAGCGTGTTCCGAACCCGCGTGTCACGATCTTGACGCGACCCACGCGTGCCGGCGAGAACGTCGGAGAACACGGTTGACCCGATGAATTGATGATCGGGAGTTTGAAAAACCAGGCCAATTCGTGGCTGCACAGGAGCAAAGTTGATCGAGCCAGCGCGAGCGGGAATGAGTTGTGCGAGCGTGAGTGCGAGCGCAGATTTGCCTGACCCGTTGCGACCCGTGACAGTGAGGATTCTGCCCGCCACGACATCAAAATTGAGATTTTCCTGCGCGCGAGGTGCGCGCGGGTAGCCCACTGACAGATTCGTTGCGCGCGCGAGAATGGCAGCGAAACCTGTCAATCTTTCATTCGAGCTCGCTCGGGCATGGGCGCCCCACCCTGGCCGGGCCGCCAGTTCGTGACCGAGGTTAGCGGCGTCAGGCAGCTCCACATCAATCGTGCGGGTCACGACGTCGGTCCAGAAACCCGGCGTATGGTCGACGACGATTAATGTGAGGTTGTGCTCACGAACGGCAGCGGCGACCGCATCTCGAATCCGGATTGCGCCCTCGATATCGAGATTCGCGGTCGGTTCATCGAGCAACAGGAGGGACGGGCGCATGGCAAGTACACCGGCGAGCGCGAGTCGCTGACGCTCGCCACCGGACAACTGGTCGGTGAGCGCAGTGAGCGCAACGTCGAGCCCAACCGCGTCGAGAGCCCCGCGAATGCGGGCAGGCATGTCGTCGGGATCGATTCCGAGGTTTTCCAGCCCAAAGGCAATGTCATCACCGACTCGCGGCATAACGGCTTGCGTCAGGGGATCTTGCAAAAGCAAGCCAACGCGGGCAAGACCTTGGGCAGGTCTTCCGGCAGCGATTCGGATGTTCCCCTCAACAGTGAGCTGATTCACGACGTCTCTACCGGGAATGCCTCGACCGGTACCCGGTCGATTCACGTCAATGAGACCCGCCAAACTTGCCAACAACGTCGACTTTCCGGACCCCGAGGGACCACGCACGAGCACGCACTCCCCCGGAGAGATATCGAAGGAGAGGAGTGGCGAAGAGTCGCGGGGTGCCACGTCGGACGTCGACGCGTCAGGTGCAGCGGTGAGCATCCAGCGCCAATCTGACACATGAACACTCGAACCTGTTACGGCAGGAGCACGCACGGCTATCGACGGAATGAGCGAAGGGCTCCGGCGCGCGAAAGACCCGACACAATGCCCCAGGAACCGACTCCGGCAATCACTGCACCAGAGACGAGGCTGCTCACGAGGTAAATGGTCTGAAACATTGGGCCCGTGCCGGGGTACCACACGATCAAGTCGTTGGCAGCGAGCGCGACACTCGAACCAAGGGCGGCGAGCACGGCCGTCCACAATTTCCACTGGCTATAGGCAAATATCGCGAAAATCAATTCTGCTCCGAGTCCCTGGATGAGACCAGAGACCAAGGTCAAAATTCCCCATTGAGCGCCGATCAGCGCGCTGACCGTTGCAGCCAACAATTCGGTGAACAGAGCCGCACCGGGTTTTCGAATGATGAGAGCGGCGACAACGCCGGCGATGAGCCACGGACCATTCAAAATTCCCGCCACACCCGGCAGGATGCCCAAGACAGTTGACAGCGGAGCCCAGACGATGCCCCAGGCCCAAAAAACAACACCCATAACCACGGCAATGGCACCGGCCGTCACGATGTCTATCGTGCGCCAGCGGAATCGGTCTCGGCGAGCAACCGGCTTTACGGCTGCGCCTGATTTACGTGAGTTTTGTGGTGTTGCGTGCACTATTCGCGCCCCTTTCATCAGGTGGCACGGGATTTCTCAAGAGGTGTACTCCCTAACGCTGGCATGATCCAGATCAGGTTGAACGGTCGAGCACCTGTCGTGCTCCTCTCAGCCCGGTTGCGCCGGACTCCCGTGTGTGCCCATCAGCCTAGTCGCTCGAGTCGCCAATTCTTGCGGACAAATCCGCTCGTTTCAGTAGCGACGCCGGACGCACGGCATCATGACCGAACTTCGCCGTGACATTGTCCATCGCAAGCTCGGCCTCATGCCATACATCAAAAGCCGCATCTTGCGCTTCGCTCCACAGTGCGAGTGGAGCAGTACCGGATTCCACCAGATTGGATGCCCGCACGCTCAACAGTCGGATTGGCATGCGACGCGGATCAAATTCGTCGAGCAGGGCGAGCGCGTGGCTCAAGATTGCGCGACCCGTTTGTGTGGGCTCCGCCAACGTGACCGACCTCGAAACGCTGTGAAAGTTCGCAAAGGTCACCCCGATGCTAATCGTGCGCGCGTCGAGACCTGCCTCACGCAGGGCTCTCGCAACCCGATTGGATTCGCTCAACAAAAGCGCTCGAATCGTATCCGGTTCCGACACGTCACGATCGAAGGTGTGTGCTCGGCTAATGCTCTTCTCCCGAGCTCGCGCAACCACAGGGCGATCATCCCTCCCGTGCGAGAGATCGTGCAGGTGTCGACCGATGCCGTCTCCGAGCGCCGCAACGAGAGACGAAACGGGCGTGTCGGCGATGTCGGCTACGGTGCGGATTCCCCGTCGCTCGAGCACCTTCGCTGTTTGCGGTCCGACGCCCCACAGCGCTCTGATGGGAAGAGGATGCAAAAACTCGAGTACTCGATTGGCATCTACCTCGAGCACGCCGTCCGGCTTAGCACTGCTCGAGGCGAGCTTGGCGATGAACTTGCTCGGCCCGATGCCGACCGAGCACGTCAACCCCGTTTCGTCGAGAACGCGTCGTCGTATTTCGGCGGCGACATGGGGCCCGTCGCCGATGAGACGCCGTGCGCCACTGACGTCGAGGAAGGCTTCGTCGATACTGAGCGGCTCAACGAGTGGAGTGAACGAGCGGAAAATATCCATCACTTGATGCGAGAAATGCTTGTACAGGTCGTGGTGTGGTTCGAGCACGATGAGCGTGGGACACAGTCGTCGAGCAGCGGTCAGTCCCATGGCACTGCGCACACCAAAGGCGCGTGCTTCGTAGGTGGCACTCGTGACAACGGAGCGAGGCGAATCGTGCGCCACGACGGCGGGTTTTCCCCGGGCGTGCGGATTGTCCAGCAATTCGACGGACGCGAAAAAGGCATCCATGTCGACGTGCAGAATCACGGGCGGCCTGCCCGGATTCGCGCTGGTCATGTCGAACTCTAGTTACGGCGAGACAAGACGTTCATTGGAATGGCCAAGGCGAAGAGATTGGCCAAAATACCCGCGAAGAACACCCACGCGGCTTGCGATTCGGGAACTTGAAACGCCAACCCAAACAACCAGAACCCGGCGTAGAAAAATCCACCGGCAATGAGAAAGGCGATGATGTTGACCATTGGATTACTCCCGAGATGTGAACGTCTTCACAGCCTAGCGCACGACTTTTTCGTTGCCGGCGAGGCGCTGAGCCACCCAAATCGGCACGATGGACACAAGAATCATGACGACGGCGATAACCGACACAATGGGTGCCTGTGCGGGGCGGAACATGTTGTCAAGAATAAAGATCGGGAGCGTTGTGACACCGACGCCCGCGGTAAACGTAGTGACGATGATTTCATCGAAGCTCAAGGCAAAGGCCAGTAATCCACCAGCGAAGAGGGCGGAGCGAAGCTGCGGGAAGGTGATGAGCCGAAACGTGGTCCACACTCCCGCACCGAGGTCGGCCGACGCTTCTTCGAGACTGGTGCCCATGCGGCGCAAACGCGCAATGACGTTATTGAATACCGTCACGACGCAGAACGTAGCGTGTGCAATGACAACGGTCCAAATCGAGAGCGGCACACCGAGAATCGTACGGAAAAAGTTATTCAGCGCAATACCCGTGATGATGCCGGGGAGTGCAATCGGCAGGATGACCAGCAGGCTGACTGCATCACGTCCAAAGAATTCAAATCGCTGAAGGGCGAAACTAATCGCGGTACCCAAGACCAGGGCGACCACCGTCGCGATGATGCCCACCTGCACACTGGTGCCCACCGCCTCGAGTGCACCTTGGCTCTGAAATGCCTTCCCCCACCATTCGAGTGTGAAGCCGGGTGGCGGCCACGACAGGCTTTGACTGGTCGAGAACGAGTTGACCAGAACGACCATCAGCGGGACGTAAATGAGGAACAGCACGACACCTGTTGCACTGGCGAGCACGCCACGCGACACACGACTCAGTTTCATGATTGCCTACAGGTTGTCGAGTGCGCCGGTGCGGCGCACGGTGAAGAGGTATCCAAAAATGATGACGATTGGGATCAGTGCGACCGCGGCCGCCAACGGAAGGTTGTTTGCCGTACCCACGTTGGTGTACACGAGGTTACCGAGCATCTGGCTGGCGCCGCCGACAATGTTGACGGTGATGTAGTCACCGAGCGACAGGCAAAAACTGAAAATCGAACCCGCGATGATGGCGGGAAGAATCATCGGAAAAACGATGAGACGGATGCTCGACCATGACTTAGCACCGAGATCACTCGATGCTTCGATCAACGAGTCCGGCACACGCTCGAGTCCGGCGTAAATCGGCAAGATGACGTAGGGCAACCACAGGTACGAGAGCGTGATGATGGTCGCCGTGATTCCGTATCCGGGACCTTCGATGCCGAAGGGGTTGAGCACCCACTGCAGGATGCCCTCTCCCGAAAGCACCGAACGCCACGCGTAAACCTTAACGAGGTAGCTCGCCCAGAGAGGCATCAGAACGGCGATGACGAGAATGCGCTGCAGGCGCGGACTCGCGACTTTGGCCATATAGAAGGCAATCGGGAGTGCGAGCGCAATATCGATAATCGTGACGGCCAGCGCGACGCCCAAAGTTCGGAGTGTGACCACGTGGTAAAGCGACCCGGTGATCACGGTGACGATGTTGTCGAACGTCCAGTCGATTTGAATTTCGCCGGTAAAACTGTCGACCTTCCAGAAGGCCGTGATCAGCAGGGCAACCAGAGCAACGATGTAAACAACGACGAGCCACGTCAGCGGTGCCGAGAGTAAAAGCCACAGGCGCGCCCGCGGGTGAGACGAAAGAAACACCGACCCGCGACGGGCAGCGGTATCCCGAATGGGAGGCACCGCTGCACCGTCGCGTCGTGACGTCACGTCACTGGTCGTGTTCATGTAAGGGTGTTATCCCTTAATTTCCTGCCACGCTGCGGTCCACGCTGCGTAGTCGGTGCATGTGACGTCGGTGCGACCGTCGAGGCACTTGGCCGTCGGGGTCGTCCAGTACCACAGCTTGTTCGCGAAGACCTCGTCGCCGGCGTTGAACGCGTCACAGTCCTCGCGGAAGTCACACGCTGCTGCGCTCGAGGGAGCCTCGCCGAACCAACCGGTGGCGGCCGCGTTGGCCTCGGGGCTCGCAATGTAGTCAAGCCACGCGTACGCACAGTTGACGTTCTTGGCAGCCGAGGCAACCATCCAGGTGTCCGACCAACCGGTGGCACCCTCGTTGGGCAGAACAGCCTTCACAGCCGTGGGCTGAGCGAGGTAGTTCATGATGACCTGCCACGTGGTGGTCGCCACGGTGTCGCCCGAGTCAAGTGCCGAGATGGCCTTGAGGTAGTCCGACCAGTACTCGCCCACGTTGACGCGCTGAGCCTTCAGCAACTCAACGGCCGCAGCAAGCTGCGTCTCGTCGAGCGAGTAGGGGTTCGTGATGCCCAGATCAGGCTGCGTGTTCATCAGGTAGAGAGCCGCATCCGCGATGTAAATCGGCGAGTCGTATGCCGAAATTTTGCCCTTGTACGGCGAGTCAGCGGCGAACACAAGGTCCCACGACGTGGGAGCCTCAGTGACAACATCGCTGTTGTACGCCAACAGGTTCGCGCCGTAACCGTGAGGAATTCCGTAACTCACGCCATCCACCGAGTTCCACTGCTTGTTCTTCAAGAAGTCGTAGATACCCGCGTAGTTGGGGATGAGGTCGGTGTTGACCGGTGCCACGTCGCCACCGGCGATCAGTCGCAATGTCGCGTCACCCGACGCCGCGACGACGTCGTACTCACCGGTCTTCATCAGGCTGACGGCCTCGTCAGACGTACCATAGGTCTTTGCGTTGACCTTGCAGCCGGTGGCCTCGGTGAACGGCGTCACCCAGTCAACGGTGGGGTCGTTCGTGCCATCTTCAACGTAGCCGGGCCACGCGAGGATGTTGACCTGGCCTTCGTTGTCGCCGAGCTTCTCGAGCATGCCCGCCGACGAGCCGCCGGACGAGGTTCCACAGGCCGTGAGCGCAATGAGCGACGCCGCGGCGAGGAAGCCCAGGCCGGTGGCCTTGATGCTTTTCGCTTTCATCATGAGTGTGCTTCTTTCTTGTTGTGTGTGGTCAGTGTTGCAAGTTGTGGTGGTCGAGTTCGCGAATCCTGCGGCGAACGATTAGTTTTCGCTCGCCAGCGTGACGACGTCGGATGGAGACCATGACACCGTGACGGTG
Organism: Microbacteriaceae bacterium; assembly: GCA_049314515.1. Classification (GTDB taxonomy): domain Bacteria; phylum Actinomycetota; class Actinomycetes; order Actinomycetales; family Microbacteriaceae; genus RFQD01. The sequence continues at coordinate 5,962 of JBMOEY010000004.1, read as the reverse complement.
GCACCGCGGAGTTTCTCAACGTCATTGTCGCCCTCGTTTGACATCATGACGTTCACGCGCTGGCCAGCATCTAGGTCGACGACGACACGGGTGCTCCCGCCAACGTAAATCGTTTCGACGACCGAGCCGGTTGCTGAGTTGGCGCCCGGCTTGGCGCCAGCCGTAACTCTCATACGCTCGGGACGAATGGAATAGTCGCCGGCTTTGCCGACGATCTTGCCCGCCATCTCACCGGTGAAGACGTTGGATGTTCCGACAAAGTCGGCCACGAACGAGTTACTCGGTCTCTCGTAAATTTCTCTCGGCGTTCCCAACTGAACAATGCGTCCCTCGGAGAACACCGCGATTCGGTCGCTGAGCGTCAGCGCCTCCTCTTGATCGTGAGTCACGAAGATAAACGTGATGCCGAGGTCGCGCTGGATTTCTTTGAGTTCTACCTGCATTTGTTCACGCAATTTAAGATCGAGCGCACCGAGTGGTTCATCAAGCAGCAGTACCTTGGGTTCAACAACGGTCGCCCGCGCGAGAGCAACTCGCTGGCGCTGACCGCCGGAAAGCTGGCTCGGCTTGCGGTCGCCGAGACCGGTTAGGCGCACCGTTTCTAACGCGGCGGCCGCACGCTCTCGTCGTTCCTGCTTTCCCATTCCTCGAACCCGCAACCCGTAGGCCACGTTTTCTATCACGGACATGTGAGGGAAGAGCGCGTAGTCCTGAAAGACCGTATTCACGTCGCGATCGAACGGTGCCTTGGCCGTGACATCCTCACCAAAGAGTTCAATTGTGCCGGAGGTCGGTGTCTCGAATCCCGCAATGAGACGCAACACGGTCGTTTTTCCCGAACCCGACGGCCCGAGCATGGAGAAAAACTCTCCGGAGGCCACGTCGAGATGGACGCCGTCAACGGCGTGAACAGAACCGAATGATTTCGTCAGTGAAGTCAATCGAATCGCAGGGGCTGTCGGCACGGCAGTCTTCCTCCAATTTGGTGCAACTTCATACAACCACACACGACGCAGCCGTGAGAACCGGCAATATTACGGATTGGTCACAGATTGCGACAGGGAGCGACGAAATCCGCACCCTCGGAGCAACAGAAGTGTCGATTAGGCCTGTGTGGCCCGTTCGAGAACAAGCTCTCGCACGCGCGCCGCGTCCGCGGTGCCACCCATGGCCTTCATGACCGCCCCAATGACGGCGCCCGCGGCCTGCACTTTACCTTCGCGAATCTTCTCGAGCACGTCGGGCTGAGCGGCAAGCGCCTCGTCGATGGCGGCAATGAGGGCGCCATCATCCGAGACAACCGCGAGACCCTTGGCCGCGACGATGTCGCGAGGCGATCCTTCGCCCGAGATGACCAATTCGAGCACCTGGCGTGCCAGTCGATCGTTGAGCGCACCCTCGTCGACGAGCTGCTGGAGTTCCGCAATCTGGGTTGCCGCCACCAGCTCGGCGGGTTCCTTCGACGCGATGTTTGCCAACCGAGCAACCTCACCGGTCCACCATTTGCGAGCGGACTGTGGGGTTGCACCGGAGGCCACCGTCTCAGTGATTTCGACGAGGAGTCCCGAGTTGACGACATCCTGGAATTCAAGGTCGCTGAAGCCCCATTCGGTTTTCAACCGACGACGACGTTCGGCCGGCTTCTCCGGAAGCGCGGCGCGAAGCTCTTCAATGAGTTCTTGGCTCGGAACCACGGGGAGCAAGTCAGGCTCCGGGAAGTAGCGGTAATCGTCCGCATCTGATTTCGGGCGACCGGGCGACGTGGTTCCGGTGTCTTCATGCCAGTGACGGGTTTCTTGCAAAATCGTTCCACCGTCGGCCAAGATCGCGGCCTGACGCTGGATTTCGTAACGCACGGCGCGCTCCACGCTGCGCAGCGAGTTCACGTTCTTCGTTTCCGTGCGCGTACCGAGTTTCTCTTGGCCGCGCGGACGCAGCGACACGTTCGCGTCACATCGAAGATTGCCACGCTCCATGCGGGCGTCCGAAATGCCGAGAGCAACCACGATGTCGCGAATCGTCGCGACGTACGCCTTGGCCAGTTCGGGGGCATCTGATTCAGCACCAAAGATGGTTTTGGTCACGATCTCAACGAGCGGCACGCCCGCGCGGTTGTAGTCAACGAGCGAATAATCAGCACCCTGGATGCGCCCGGTCGACCCTCCCACGTGCGTGAGCTTTCCGGCATCTTCTTCCATGTGCGCGCGTTCGATTGGAATATCGAAAGTGCGACCGTCAGCGAGCTCGACCTGTACCTGTCCCTCGAACGCAATCGGTTCGTCATACTGCGAGATCTGGTAGTTCTTGGGAGTATCCGGGTAGAAGTAATTCTTGCGTGCGAAGCGGCTCGTCGGCGCAATCGAGCAGCCGAGTGCAAGCCCGAGGCTGATCGAATAGCGAATCGCCTGCTCGTTCACAACCGGAAGTGAACCCGGGAGGCCCAGGCACGTCGGCGTGATGTTGGTGTTCGGATCGCCACCAAAGAAGTTCGGTGCGGCCGAGAACATCTTTGTCTTAGTCGACAACTCGACGTGTACCTCAAAGCCGAGCACGGGCTCAAACATCTCGAGGGCCTTGTCGAAGTCCATGAGCTTTGCCTTCGCCACTAGCGAGCACCTCCCGAGATTGTGTTGCCGGCGAGCGTGGGTGCCTTGTCGAGAATCGAACCGCCCCACTGCGCGGTGAGCAGAGCTTCGAGAGCGCCACCGACGTTGTAGAGACGCGCATCCTCACGGGCAGGAGCCAAGAACTGAATACCAACGGGGAGTCCGTCTTCGTCGGCGAGTCCGGCCGGCAGGCTAATTCCCGGGATGCCGGCAAGGTTCGCTGGGATGGTTGCGATGTCGCCACGCCACATCGCGAGCGGATCATCCAACTGCTCACCCAGTTTCCAGGCCGTTGTCGGGGCCGTCGGGGATGCGAGCACGTCGACGTTTGCAAACGCGGCGGTGAAGTCGCGCTGCACGAGCGTGCGCACCTTTTGAGCACTGCCGTAGTAAGCGTCGTAGTAGCCGGCCGACAAGGCGTATGTGCCCAGGATGATGCGGCGTTTGACCTCGTCGCCAAATCCGGCTTCACGCGTGGCTGACATGACCTGCTCGACGGTGCCACCACCGGGCGGTGAAACGCGGAGGCCGAAACGCACGGAATCGAACTTGGCCAAGTTGCTCGATGCTTCGGCCGGCAAAATCAGGTAGTAGGCCGCGACTGCGTAGGCCAGCGAGGGCAGGCTGACCGGCACAATCTCGGCGCCGTGGGCTTCGAGCAGAGCGAGTGATTCGTGAAAACGCGCGAGCACTCCGGGCTGGAATCCCTCGCCATCCAGTTCGGTCATGACACCAATGCGAAGACCCTTGACATTGGCGTTGCGAACGGCGTCGACCATCGACGGCCAATCTTGCTTGAGCGACGTGGAGTCGTGCGGGTCATGACCGGCAATAACGTCGTGGAGCATTGCGGTGTCGAGCACCGTACGAGCGACGGGTCCGATTTGATCGAGGCTGGATGCGAGGGCAATCGCGCCGTAACGGCTGACTCCACCGTAGGTCGGCTTGACACCGACGGTTCCGGTCACGTGTGCCGGTTGTCGAATCGAGCCACCCGTGTCGGAACCGAGCGCAAGTGGAGCTTCAAACGCTGCGACCGCCGCTGCGGAGCCACCCCCCGATCCGCCGGGAATGCGGTCGAGGTCCCACGGGTTCCGGGTGGGACCGTACGCCGAGTGTTCGGTTGACGAACCCATGGCGAATTCGTCCATGTTGGTCTTTCCGAGAGGCACCAAGCCGGCTTGGCGAATCTTCGTGACCGGAGTCGCGTCGTACGGGCTCATCCAGCCCTCAAGAATCTTCGACCCACTGGTGGAGGGCATGTCCGTGGTGACAAGAACGTCTTTGATGGCCAGCGGCACGCCGTCGAGCGGGCCCGCCGGAGTACCGGCCTTGCGACGGGCATCGGATGCCGCTGCAGCCGACAATGAAATCTCGGGGTTCACGTGAAGAAACGCGTGCACGTCTCCGTCGACGGTGGCAATGCGATCGAGGTGAGCCTGAGTCACCTCGACGGACGTGGTGTCTCCCGCAGCGAGCGCATGGGCGAGGTCAGCGGCGGTGAGTCTGGTGAGATCGCTCATTATTGCTCCTCCCCGAGAATCGCAGAAACCTTGAAACGAGTTCCATCGTGCTCGGGCGCACTGGCGAGTGCCTGCTCGGGCGTGAGTACGTCACCGACGACATCGGGGCGAAAAACGTTCTCGAGCGGAATGGGGTGGCTTGTTGCTGGCACGTCGGCAGTGGCAACCTCGCTCACCGACGCGACGACGTCGACAATCTGGCGAAGTTCGCCGGCGAGGTGTTCAATCTCGTCCTCAGTCAGGTCGATTCGAGCGAGTCCCGCAAGGTGACGCACGGTTTCAGCAGAGATGTCAGACACGGGCACAAGTTTACGGCCGGCTAGACCGCGCTGGGACCGCCAGCAAGGAGGCGCGTGAATCCCGCTGCATCGAGTACCGGGATGCCCAACTCCTCAGCCTTCTGTAACTTGCTACCCGCACCAGGGCCGGCGGCAACGAAGTCGGTTTTCTTAGACACACTCGAGGAGGGTTTGCCGCCGGCGGCAATGATTGCCTCTTCTGCACCTTCGCGGGTATACCCGTCAAGACTTCCCGTCGCGACGATGACGAGTCCGGCACACGGGCCGGAGGCCTCACCGCTAGCACCGGGACCAGAATGGCCGGGCGTTGACCACTGCACCCCGGCTTGGGCCCACTGATCGACGATGTCGCGATGCCAATCGACGTCGAACCAGTTCAGAATCGACTCGGCAATAACAGTGCCAACTCCATCGACCGCGGCGAGTTCGTCGACCGACGCCTGACGGATGGCATCAAGTGAACCAAAGTGGCTCGCTAACGCGCGCGCGGCCACCGGTCCGACGTGACGAATATTGAGCGACACCAGGAGGCGAGCGAGGGGCTTTGTCTTCGCGGCCTCCAAATTTGACAGCAATTCGAGCGCATTTTTCGACGGACTTCCGTCGGCGTTTCGGAAGTAGTCGACCGCGAGCAGATCATCGAGGGTGAGCGAGAAGAGGCGTGCCTCTGTTTCGAGAGGCGGTGGCGATCCATCGGCTGCTTTGTTCGTGAGGGCTGCAGCGGCGACTTCGCCGAGCTTTTCAATGTCGAGCCCGCCGCGACTGCCGATGTGCTCAACTCGACCTCGCACCTGTGCCGGACAACTGCGCGCGTTCGGACAGCGCAGGTCAACATCATCCGTGGATGCGGGTGCCAGCGTGGCGCCACACTCAGGGCACTGCGTCGGCATGACAAACGCTCGCTCGTCGCCCGTACGCAGCTCTAGTACCGGGCCCAGAACCTCGGGGATCACGTCACCGGCCTTGCGCAACACGATGGTGTCCCCGATCAGCACACCTTTGGCCTTCACCACGTCTTGGTTGTGCAGCGTGGCAAACTCGACCGTCGAGCCGGCCACACGCACGGGTTCGACAACCGCGTAGGGGGTGGCTCGTCCGGTGCGACCAACCGAGACGCGCACATCCACCAGTTTGGTATTCACCTGTTCGGGCGGGTACTTGTACGCAATCGCCCACCGGGGTGCACGACTCGTACTGCCAAGTTCGTCGTGCAGCGCGAGTTCGTCGACCTTGACGACGATTCCGTCGATCTCGTGTTCAACCGAATGCCGGTCGCGCCCCATCTTTTCGATGAACGCCCACGCATTGTCGAGCGAGTCGACCACGACGTAATGCGTCGAAATGGGTAACCCCCATGAGGCGAGCAACTCGTAGGTCGCCGATTGAGTCGGCACGGGCGCATCTGCCCAGGCCCCGATGCCGTGCACGAGCATGCGCAGAGGTCGAGCAGCCGTCTTGGTCGCATCCTTTTGACGAAGCGAACCACTGGCCGCATTGCGCGGGTTGGAGAACACCTTCTCGTCGTTGTCCTCGA
>JBMOEY010000003.1:0-36448 GCA_049314515.1 Microbacteriaceae bacterium | reverse complement strand
ACGAGCGCCGTGCGCTCAAGCGTCGTGCCGCTCGTGCACGTCGCGCTGGCTAGGCACAACGCCTCACGCAGTTAGATCTAGACCGGGGTTACCGCAATGGCGGTGACTCCGGTCTCTTTCATGAATCGAAGCGGGATGCGCACCGTCACGATCGTGCCACCGCTTGCCGGTGACCCCCAGTCGATTGTTCCGCTGAGTTCACCCTCGATGAGCGTGCGCACAATCTGAGTGCCCAAGCCTTCTGAGACCTCGCCGTTGGTGAGCCCGGCTCCGTTATCAGTGATGGTCACCGAGAGTGTTTCTTCGCTGCGCTCTGCGTCGATGATCACGGTGCCCTCGCGGCCGGCCAGCCCGTGCTCGACCGCGTTGGTGACGAGTTCGGTGAGCGCAAGTGAGAGCGGAGTCGCGTACGTGCTCGGCAGCGAACCGAACGAACCGGTGAAACTTGGGTGCGCGGTGGTGCCGTGCATGGCGGCCACTTCAGCGACGAGACCGAGCACGCGCTCGAACACGTCGTCGAAGTTGACGTTTTGGTTGAGCCCCTCCGACAGGGTGTCGTGCACCACCGCGATGGAGGCGACGCGACGCATGGCTTGCGTGAGGGCATCCTTCGCTTCATCAGATTGCGAGCGACGAGCCTGAATACGCAAGAGTGACGCCACGGTCTGCAGGTTGTTCTTCACGCGGTGGTGAATCTCGCGAATCGTTGCGTCTTTGGTCATGAGTTCGCGCTCTTGGTTGCGCAACTCACTCACGTCGCGGCACAGCACGATGGCGCCGGTGCGCTCAGTGCCGCGCCGAAAAGGAATCGCCCGCAGCGCGATGGTCACCCGACCGGCTTCGATGTCGGCGCGCCACGGTGCACGACCGGTAACGACGAGCGGCAGCGACTCGTCCACGTTGATGCGCCCGGTGAGCACTCGCGTGGTCACCTCACTCAGCGACTCCCCCTCGAGTTCGTCGCGGTAGCCGATGCGGTTGAAGGCCGAGAGTGCGTTGGGGCTCGCAAACAGCACGTCGCCATCGACGTCGAGTCGAATGAACCCGTCGGATGCGCGCGGCGCGCCACGCTTGGGCTCGGGTGCCGCTTCGAGGTCGGGGAAGTTGCCCAACGAAATCATGGCGAAGAGTTCGTCGGCACACGCGTGAAAGGTCATCTCCTGTCGCGACGGAATGCGGTTCTCCGACAGGTTCATGTGAATCGAGATGACGGCGATGACGGTCGACTCGGTTTCGTCGGTTCCCGATCGTGCTGGTCGCACCACGGGCACCGCGCGCACGCGAGTGGGGGTCTCTTCAAACCATGCGGGGTCGGCCGACTCCGAGATGGTGCGCGTCTCGAACGCCTGCGTGATTTGCCCACGCCATTCTTGGCGCACTTTTTGGCCCACGAAGTCGCGGTAGAAGAGCGTCACGGCGCCCGACGGGCGTGCGTGGGATGCGGCGACAAACTCGCCCTCGGCATCGGGAACCCACAGCACCACGTCGGCGACCGCAAGGTCTGCCAAGAGCTGCCAGTCGCGCAAAAGAATGGTCAACCACTCGACGTCGAACGGTGACGCATCGCGCGCCTCAAGCAGGTCGTCGAGAACAGACATGCCTCTAGCCTAGGAGGCGCACGCTCCGCAGTTTGTCCCTTATGCCTGTTGTGATGTGGGTGGCGATTCCGTTGCTCGGCCGTGCGGTCGATGTGCCCACGAGTCGACTCACGATTTCCGTCAAGGACCGGGTGAACGCAGAGCCCGCGTCAACTAGACACGCTGGCTCACCACGGGAATCTGCACGAGTCATGAGTGTCGAAGACTCGGGGATCAAAATCACATCCCGGATTCCCGCAAACCGTGAAAAGGCTGACGTGATGCTCTCCGCGGCCGTCGTGCCGTCACGCTGCCAGACCACGCGGTTGACACAGACGGTGAATCGCGCATCCGGGTTTGATTCACTGACATCGGACCACAACCTGATGAATCGCGCGAGTCCGACAGAATCACTTCCTGCAACGGCAACAACGTCCGTCGCGGCCCGGAGTGCAGCATGCGTTGCTGCGTTACGTCGTGGGGCGAGAAGGTCACTCGAAATCTCTTCGTCGGACTCAAGCGAGAATCCGACATCCAGAACCACCACGTCGAAAACTTCGCGCGCGCACTCAATCACTCGTTCGAGACGGTCTCGGCTAATCTCGGGCCAGCGCGAAGACCCCAGAATTCCAGTGACAACATGCAGCGGTCTTCCTTTTACAAGCAGTTCGTGGGATACGTCGACGAGCTCTGCGCCCGAGAGTTCTTGTGCACCTGCAAGTCGGCAGGCACGCGCGATACCCGGAGCTTCGTCGAATATTCCGAGTCGAATCGCCACGGCGCCGCCGAACGTATCAGCATCGATGAGAACTACTCGCAGTCCACGCTGGGTCATGAGTGTCGCAATATTGAGCGCCAGCGTCGTTCGTCCCGGTGCCCCTGTTGGGCCCCAGACGGTGACAACCCGAGGAAATGACGTTGCCGGATTTTCGGTTGCGGCAGTCATGGGCTCGACTCTTGGGATTTTCGAAACTTCGTCTCGCTCAGACGCGACGAGAGAGCTTACGCGTGGCTCACGCGAACGTGAAACCGGCGAGAAGATACGGGGCGCTGTAGGGGGTCTCAGAGAATCGGTCGTCTGAGAACCCTCCTCCTGAGAATTCTCGACCTGGTATCGACGGGAGTCAATTGTCAGAAGTTGCTCAATTTCAGTCCACGTTTGCCAGGGGCCGACGTAATCGCCGACGCCGCAGAGACGCGCGTTCTCATGTGAAAGGCGATTCTCGACAATCGCGACGAGAAAAATCCCGCGCGCATCACACGCATCAACGACGTCGGCGGTCAAAGCATGCGGGTGTGCCGACACGATAAGTACATCGAACGAGTCGCGCCGAAGAGCGGCCGTAATGTCAGCAGCGGGAGAATCACCAAGACGAACCACTGAATGACCAACCGCCTCCGCTCCGGCGCAGATCGACTCGCCCTCATCTTGATTGAAGGCACTTAAGACTCGCATTCTCAGCCAGCCTGACTGACGGTTGGGACCACCACTATGCGGGCACCATCACCCTGAGCGGCAAGCAGTGATCGCAAAGCGGAACGGGGGATGAGAAGTTCCGCACGCAAGCTCACCTCGCTCGCAATTGAATTGGACTCTACTTCGCGCACGAACGTGGCACCTGGCACAACGATCGAACTTGAACTCGGCACGTCGCCAAAGGGATCGACAAGTGTCGCCCACACGTCTACCGCTGTCCCGGGAATCGTGTCCGTCGGAAGTCCCGAAGTGACATCAACGACGAGACGAGTAGAAGTGACCGAGGATGCTGACCCCACGGCACTTTCTGGGAGAAATTCCCCGGCTCCGATGGTACGCGTGGCGATACTCCCAGCAACTAAATCGCCTTCCGCAATGTAGGCGTTACTCGCGGAGGCGAGATTAGCCGGCACGAGCGAGAGGTTGTGGTCGGTAAGTGCAGTCCCGGCAAATAGCGTCGTCGTCGTCACATAGACCTTGCTCGAATGATCGGCCGAATTGATGACAAAGTACCCTGCGCAAACCGACGCAATAATCACGAGCGACCCGACGACCAAACGTGAGTCAAGTCTTCGTCGAACATGGAGTGAATTGGAACGAGTTATTCGGGCCATGGGAATCTCTTTCAAGTGTGAATGTGCTGTGACAGTCCAGAAGGACAGATGCCATCGTGTCGGGATTGCTGAATATTGCCGGTGAGTTTTCCACAGTTGCCTTCAACGGCCGCTCCGAAATGCTCGTCGCGCCTAAAGTGAGCGTCATGACGGATTCCGACCTCACGCGCTTTCTGTCCGTTGTCGATGTCGCGGACATTCTCGATGTTGATGTCAATGACGTGATGAATCTGCTCAAGTCGGGTGAGCTTGCTTCGCTGCGAGTGGGCGACCATGGGCCAGTACGAATTGAAACAGCGCAGCTTGAAGCCTTCATTGCTCATCGCTACCAAGCCGAGCAGCAATTACTTCGAATGCGCCAGGCAGAGTTCTCAAATGTGAGCGACTTTACGGAAGGTCGTCTGCTCTGATTCGTGATGTCGCAGTTCGTTGTGGGAGCGTGAATTCAGTCCAAACAGATGACGTCAATAAATCGACAAGCGACGGTGACTAACCTTCGGCCTTGTTCTGACGAATATGCGCGGGAGGTGGAATTCCTGCTGATATCGACGTGATCCTTTCCCACTCGGTCAATCGTTCCTGATACTTCGTCTTCACCCATCCACACGGTTACCTGTCGACGCCGGCGTGACAAGTCGCGAAGGACAAAGGCAAGACCAATGTCCGTTGTCAATCCCGACGGCTGCTTTGCGACGGACGTCCCTTGTTCACGCGATTCGATTCCCGACTCAACTAGAACGGGCTCGACATATCGAACCGCGGCGATTGGAATTAGCGCGGTACCGGATTTCAACTGAGGAGTGGATATCTGAACGAGGATCCAGTCTCCCCCTACACGAAGGACACTGACCCCAATAGCTGCGTAGCGCAAGCCCACGAGGGCGGTAACCGGTCGGTTCGCGCCATTCGTTATATCCGCATCGCTATTCCCAGCGGCGACATAAATGAGCTCCCGGAGGCGGTCTCGCATCGTTAGACGGGAAAGGCGACGGCGCTCTTCGTCACGAGCAATGTCCTCCAGTTCAGCATCGGTTTCGCGGTCGAGTTGGTCCTCAAGGTCTTGAAAAAGTCGTTCCCAACGCATGGCGACACGTTATGAAGTCGAACCTGTGAATCTGCCGGAGTTATCCACAGAAGTGCTGAAAATAGACTTTTAGTCTACTCAATTGTGTTTTTATACCTACGCACATCGCGTAGCAATCTTTCCGAGAGCACTCTGCGCGAGAAGCACACACGTTTTCAACCTTGAGAGGAAGACAGCTATGTCGGCGCTCCACTCCACAGCTTCCCGATCGCTACCCGGCGCCGCAGGAAACGATTCATCTCGGCAACGGGTCAACACACGAAAAGCAGACTTCATCGAAGAAGACTTTTTTGGACCTCAACCAACGTCCTCGAAATCACTTCCCGATCCGAAGGTGCTGGCAGAAAATCTGGCCCGATGTGTTCTCGAAATTCTTTCGGGGGCGCGTGACCTGGAACAAATCGCGAGATGGGTGACTGATGAGGTCCATCGCGTACTGTTGACTCGCGTTCACGTCGCAGCGCGGGCACGGGCTTTGAAGAAAATCCCCGCGCATCGACCTGCGTTTTCCATCGGTTCGACAACGGTGTGCCAACCCGCGGACGGTGTAGCAGAATGCTGCGTCGTGCTTCACGGTAAAGCACGTTCGCGCTCCGTCGCGATTCGTCTGGAAGGCTTGGACGGTCGCTGGCGGGCAACCGCTATACACGTGCTCTAGGTCTAGCGACCCTTTTCCTGAGCCCGACGCTGCGCACGGTTGATCGGCGCATCCCCAGCGGAAGTCGGCTGGCCGAAGGCACCGCGACCGGCGGCCGGAGCCGCCTGCGCAGGCGCCGGCTGACCAGTCGCCGCAGCTGCGGCGCGCTCCTGCTGACGCTGAGCCGCACGAGTGGCAGCTGCCTCAACCTGACCGCGTTGGTTACGCACCTCGACACTGCCGTCAGCGCTCGGCGCCGAGTAGCTCAGGTTGCTGGTCGCCTCATCGCGAGCAAGACCCTTGGCAGCCACACTCGGGTGAGCCGGGTCGCCCGGAGCCTGCTGTACCTCAACCTCGAGGTTGTACAAGAAGCCAACCGACTCAGACTTGATCGAGCCCATCATGCCCTGGTACAGAGCAAAGCCCTCGCGCTGGTACTCGATGAGCGGATCGCGCTGTGCCATCGCACGCAGACCGATGCCGTCTTTCAGGTAGTCCATCTCATAAAGGTGGTCGCGCCAGCGACGGTCAACAACTGACAACACCACACGACGCTCGAGTTCGCGCATGGCGGCCTCGCCGATCATCTGCTCGCGACGGTCGTACGCGATACGGGCATCCGAGAGCACCTCGCGAGCGACAAAGTCGCGGTTGACGCGACCCTTGGCACCGGCCTCCGCGATGACCTCGTCGATTGTGATTGAGATCGGGTAGATGGTCTTGAGCTCGGCCCAGAGTGCGTCGAAGTCCCAGTCGTCACCGTTGCCCACACCCGCGTGCTCGTTGATGACGTCGTTGATGACGTCGGTCAAGAAGATTTGGATGCGGTCGCGCAGGTCATCGCCCTCGAGAATGTGAGCGCGGTCGGCGTAAATCGCCTCGCGCTGACGGTTCAACACGTCGTCATACTTGAGCACGTTCTTGCGAATCTCAGCATTACGCGCCTCGACCTGCGACTGAGCCGAGCGAATCGCACGGCTGACCAGTGCGGATTCGATTGCTGTGTCGTCAGGGATGTTGCTCCGCGACATGATCGCCTCAGCCGCACCCGAGTTGAACAGGCGCATGAGGTCGTCGGTCAGCGAGAGGTAGAAGCGGCTTTCACCGGGGTCACCCTGGCGACCCGCACGACCACGCAGCTGATTATCGATACGACGCGACTCGTGGCGCTCGGTGCCAAGAACGTACAGTCCACCAACGGCCGTCACACGAGCGGCTTCTTCAGCAACCTGCTGCTTCACACGCTCGAACGTGGGCGTCCACGCCGCTTCGTACTCTTCGGGCGTCTCGGCGGGGTTGAGCCCGGCAGCGGCCAGTTCAGAAACGGCAAGGAACTCAGCGTTGCCACCGAGCATGATGTCGGTACCACGTCCGGCCATGTTGGTGGCGACCGTCACGGCACCGAAGCGACCGGCTTGCGCAACGATGGCGGCTTCACGTGCGTGGTTCTTCGCGTTGAGCACTTCGTGACGAATTCCCTGCTTAGCGAGCAGTTTCGACAGGTACTCGCTCTTCTCGACGCTCGTGGTACCCACCAAGACGGGCTGACCGAGTGCGTGACGCTCGGCGATGTCGCGAGCGACCATCTCGAACTTGACGACCTCGTTCTTGTAGACAACGTCCGAGTTGTCCTTACGAATCATGGGCCGGTTGGTCGGAATCGGAACGACGCCGATCTTGTACGTGCTCATGAACTCGCCAGCCTCGGTTTCGGCCGTACCGGTCATACCCGAGAGCTTCTCGTACATGCGGAAGTAGTTCTGCAGGGTCACGGTCGCGAGAGTCTGATTCTCCGCCTTGACCTCCACGCCCTCCTTGGCCTCGATGGCCTGGTGAATACCCTCGTTGTAACGACGGCCGGCAAGAATACGACCGGTGTGTTCGTCGACGATGAGCACCTCGCCGTTCATCACGACGTAGTCTTTGTCGCGCTTGAAGAGCGCCATCGCCTTGATCGAGTTGTTCAAAAACGAGATGAGTGGGGTGTTCGCCGACTCGTAGAGGTTGTCGATGCCGAGGTAGTCTTCGACCTTCTGGATGCCCGGCTCGAGCACACCGACGGTGCGCTTCTTCTCGTCGACCTCATAGTCTTCGCCTTCGACCAGGGTCTTCGCGATGTTCGCAAACTCGCCGAACCAGCGGTTTGCCTCGCCCGAAGACGGCCCGGAAATGATGAGCGGGGTGCGCGCTTCGTCGATGAGAATCGAGTCGACCTCGTCGACGATGGCGAAGTAGTGTCCGCGCTGCACGCGATCCGACGCCTGCCACGCCATGTTGTCGCGAAGGTAGTCGAAACCAAATTCGTTGTTGGTGCCGTAGGTAATGTCGGACATGTACTGCTCACGGCGCTGTTCCGGGGTCTGGCCCGTGAGAATCACGCCGGTCGTCATGCCGAGTGCGCGGTAGACGCGACCCATCAGCTCGCCCTGGTAGCTCGCCAAGTAGTCATTCACGGTGATGACGTGAACCCCACGGCCTGCAATGGCGTTGAGGTACGCCGCGAGCGTTGCCACCAGCGTCTTACCCTCACCGGTCTTCATCTCGGAGATATTGCCGAGGTGCAAAGCGGCGCCACCCATAAGCTGCACATCGAAGTGACGCAAACCGATGGTGCGGCGAGCCGCTTCCCGAACGGCCGCGAAGGCCTCAGGAAGCATGTGGTCGAGCGTTTCACCTTCGGCAAAACGTTCGCGGAACTCGGCCGTCTCACCACGAAGTTCTTCGTCGGTCAGGTGCGTAAAGCCCTCTTCGAGCGCGTTGATGGCTCGCGCGTAGCTTTCCAGTTTGCGGAGCGTGCGACCCTCACCGATGCGGAGGACTTTGTCGAGAATGTTGGCCACGTGCCTGATCTCCTAAAGGGGATTATCACCGGCCAAAACAAGCCGGACGGGCGATTCGGAACCTAATGATCGAATCGCCCTCCATGCTACCCGTTTGCGCGGGCAAGAAATCTGAATCACCGCTACAGCACGGGCACACGCGCGCGGTGCGAAGGCGACTAGCTCGCTTTTTGAGCGACGGCTTTGGAATCGATGCCGATGACGCCGTAATGCCAACCTTTGCGGCGATAAACCACGCTCGGTCGACCTGTCTCGGAGTCGATGTAGAGGTAAAAATCGTGGCCGACGGCCTCCATGTTGTAGAGGGCGTCGTCAAGAGTCATCGGGGCCGCAGAAAACACCTTCTGGCGTATCAAAATCGGCGAGTAATCATCGTCATCGTGCGGGTTTTCATGCGCGCCCGTGTCGATGCCCAGCGCCTGCGTTGAGGCCGGGGTCACGTCGAGTCCCGCAAACCCGTCTGCCGACGCCTCATGCAACGATGTGAGGTGATGAGCGCCCCCGCGATGAACCTTCTTCTTATCTTTGGCACGGCGCAAACGTTCAATCAGTCGGCCGAGAGCCAAATCGAATGCCGCATATTTGTCTTCGCCATCGGATTCCGCACGAATCACTGGCCCTCGCCCAACCAACGTGAGTTCCACCCGGTCACCGCCCACGAGCCCTTTCCCCGCGTGATGACGGCTCACCGTGACATCGAGTTTAAGCGCCTTGTCAGAGAGCTGCTCCACCTTGTCGAGTTTCTCTGACACGTAATTGTGAAACCGGTCGGTGATCTCAATGTGACGCGCAACAATGTTGAGCTTCATGGCGCGTGGCCTCCTTCGCTTGCGGCGTGCCACCCACTGGGGTTCAGGCGGTTTCTTTCACGCCTCCTTGCCTGAAACATAGTCCTGTCGGCGGAGGCTGTCACGAGTTGATTTCGAATTCACAGCTCCCGCGGGTGCGAGGTCGGCCACCTCCGCAGAGCGTGGGCCAACACAACGGCACCTCGCACGTGTGCACCCGCGTCATTCAAGGCACGAGCCATCTCGGTCAACGTTGCGCCCGTGGTCATCAGGTCATCGACAAGAACGACGGATACGCCCGCCACACGCGACCGCACGGACATGCTCTGGAGCATGTTGTCCGCGCGCGCCACGAGTCCGAGCTGCGCCTGATCAGCGCGACGTCGCACGGAAACGAGCGGCTGCCACAGCGTGACGCGCGCGTGACGCGCGACGAGTTCAAGCGGTTCGAAGCCTCGCGACTGGCGATTGGCGCGAGAGGACGGTGGCGCGACGAGCCGCGGGCTCGTAATCGTGCTCGCACCCGCGGCTCGTCCGGTGACGAGTTCGACGTCGTGACGGATTTCAAATGCGCGCAGGGAATCAACCAACCGCGGTGCGAAAGCGCGCGCGAGTTCTGCGCGGCCGCCATCTTTGATGGCATGCAGTACCCGAGCGAACGTTTCACCGTAATCACCGCCCGACATCACGGGACCAAAACCCGGTGCCGCCACGTGTTGAGTCGGAACAATTTGAGGTTGCGCGCGAAGCTCCTCCGCGCAGGATGCGCACAGCGCAACGTCGGCGACACCGCATCCGGCGCACTCGCACGGAAACACGAAAACTCGCGTCTCCCGCAACACGTTGCGCAGACCATCCCGAAGTTGCATGCCCTCAGGGTTGCGTGAGCGCGGCCGCAGCGTGAGCGCATCCGCATTGACTGTGGACAGGATGCGCGTGCTACTGCACCTGAACTTGTACTTGCACGTTACGAGCGACCATCGGCCACGTGCCCGACCCGCGGTAGCTAAAGAGCTCGTTCTCAGCGGAGCGCATGTACACCTCACTCACACTGTTTCCGGCGGAGAGCGAGACTCCCGAAGACGACGGCGTGATCGGTCGAACCCCGCCACCGATCGTGTTCAGCGAGAGTGCGGATCTTCCGTCACCCAGGGTGGTCAGCACACCCACCGTCAGCGGATCGACCCACACTGCCGAAGTCGAGTTCCCCGCCTTGACCGACAGTATGAGGGGCTCGCCGACGGCAACCGGCCCGTTTTGACCATCCCGCGAAATACCGGAAACCAAAAGTTTGGTAACCCCACCCGTTTCCAGCAGTGCCGCAATACGCGCACCATCCCGCGAAATCGACACCGACACGACGCGGCCGTCGGCAGGCCAGACGTTTTCGACCAATCGTTTGACCCCGCTGGTCGTTGTCGCCAGTAAGTCACGCGGTTTGTCTCGCGGCACTGACCAGACAAAGCCGTAATAGTCAAAAACCGCGGGGGCGAGATCACTGCGAGCGTCAATGAGGGTGGCACTGCCCGTTGACCGCACGAGCATGACGCCCTCATCCACATTCAACGCGGCTGCGTTGTGAACGTCGGAGTACGCCGCCGACCACGGAGTGAAGGTCGAAACGACCGGACTGATTTCGGGAATCTCTTCGATGACCCCCGACGGAGCGAGGAAGCCAAACTTTGTGTCGGCTATGACGAGAGGGCGCGCATTCACCTGAGGGTAACCCTTCTGCACATTCTCCGATTGCGCGGAGATGTCTTGCGGAACTCCGGCGATCGACAACTGCACCGTGAAAATTGAACTCAGAGAGGACAGGCTGGCGGCCGCTTGTCGAAGCATGAGACGCTTCTGCTCCAAGGTTGAGTTCAGTGCGTTACCCGTGATGTCAACGCTGGCCGACGTGCCGGTGATGGGAACGGTTTCTGCGACGAGCTGCGTGTCCTCCGGAAACGCCGTCACGACGGCCCCAGAGCTGGCGAGCCATGGCGAGGGGCCCGCGAGAAGGGCTTTCATGATTCGAGTCGGGGTCGAGGCGCGCGACGGAAAATACCGCACGTCCGGCACAAGCAAGGTGAACGTTGGGTCAAAAAAATACAGAGCGTGTTGACCAAAGATTTGGTCGAACGTGTACCGCTCCAACAGGACACCCTCCGGCGCCGACGCGATTCGCCATTCCCCGTTTTCTTGCACAAAGGAATAGGTCAACGAGACACGGTCAGGGATATCGCGTTCGGAGTAATCGCCGCGCTCATCCACGACGGCCTGCGATTGTGTAACGAGCGTGATGGTTCCGTCGCTCGTGACAACGTAGTCACGTGAACCGCCATCGACAATAACGCGTGCGTTCGGCTTCCAATCTGTACTCAGCGTCGGTGATAAGAATTCACGAGCCACCGCATAATCGTTCTGTGGGCTCGACGCGGCGTCAATGAAACCTCGCAAGATTTGCTCGGGACTCGCCCCGGGCACAGGGGATGCGGGTAAAAACTCAATGTCGGCAGCCGGTGGTTCGACGGTAACATCACTGCGTTGCACGGCCCCGCTCGTCGGGATGCCCGAGCATGCGCAGAGCGCCAACACACCCGCGACCGCCATTGACCCGGCCACCAACCTCAGCCGTGAGTTCACGAGTCAAACCTTTCTCGCGGGTCAATGGGCAGCTCGCCGATTTCAACATCTGACTTGCGCGGCAGTGTCAGAACGAAGTTTGCTCCCGCATTTTCTTGTGCCCACACATCGATTCGTCCACCGTGCACGCGGGCATCTTCGAGCGAAATAGCGAGACCCAAGCCCGTGCCACCAATCGTGCGCTTCCGCGCGGAGTCTGCGCGCCAGAAACGCCCGAACACCTGTGTCGCCTGCTCGGGCGTCATCCCGTGACCGTAATCGCGAACAGAGACGGCAACCGCCGTGGGCGAGCTGTCAATTCGAACGTCAATGGCTGAGCCAGCGCCGTGCTCGATGGCGTTTCCGATGAGGTTTATCAGCACGCGACGAATTCGTCGCGGGTCGACCTCAATATCGAAGTGCCCACCGGGCGAGGCAACCGTGATTTCGCATTTGTTCTCGACAGCGAGCGACATCATGAGACCGACAACATCTGACGCGAGTACCGCCACGTTCGTGGGCTCAGTTTCAAGTTCAATGGTGCGCGCGTCATACCGACTGATTTCGAGAAGATCCGACAGCAGGCTCTCGAACCGGTCGAGCTGTGCTTGCAGAAGCTCCGCCGAGCGTCGGTTGTCGCGCGTCAGCTCCTCTCGGTGTCGGTAGAGGTGGTCACTCGCCAAGCGAATTGTGGTGAGCGGCGTGCGCAACTCGTGTGACACATCCGCGACGAATCGTTGCTGAATCGACGACAAGTCGGCGAGCTCCGTGAGCTGCCGCTGCATGCTGTTGGCCATGCTGTTGAAGCTTCGTGACAGGGTCGACATGACGTCCTCACCGGTCTCTGGGATACGTACATCGAGATCCCCTTGCGACAATCGCTCGCTCGTCTCCGCCGCGACCTGAATGGGACGCACTAACAATCGTGCAACGAAGAACGCAACCATTCCCGAGAGAACCAAGAGCACGACACCGGCAAACCACAACACGGATTGGACGAACGCGAGCGTCGATTCGGCCTGAGAAAAGTCGTATCCGATATAGAGCTCATAGTTTCCGCCGCCGGGGAGCGACAGTTGTGAGCCGACGACCACGCCCGGAACGCGATTGGCGGACGCATTCAGAGCGACGGATTGCCAGAACTGCGCCGACGAATCCGTTTGCACGTCACTCCGGAGCGTCGTCGTGATAACGTCGCCCGTCAGTTCGGGGCTAGAAAAATCCTGGGGGGCGAGAACGCTCGAATCTTGGCCCGGCACGCGGAAAACCGCTATGTACGGCGATGATGTGGCGTCTCGAATCGCGATTCGAGCCGCATTCATGACGGATTGAGCACCAATGCGGTCTGTCGCCTCGGACGTGTCGAGAACCCGCTGCGCGGCGGCTTGTGCGCGCTGCGACTCGTTGAGCACTTGTGTCAATCGCGACGAGAAGAGGTCATTACTAATCGAGACCGACATGTAAATTCCGACACTGATGATGGCCAATGTGGTCAAACCAAGCGAGATCAACACGGTTCGAAACTGGAGGGAACGACGCCAAAATCGGACGAGTCCGGCCCATGCCTGGGCAGGAGTCGTCGCAAGCAGTCGTTGCCACAATTGGTTCATGAGTGCGTGTTCGACCTACACCACAGAGCCCGCGCGATACCCCACACCTCGAACCGTCATGACCACGCGCGGGTTGTCGGGGTCCTCCTCGATTTTTCCGCGCAAGCGCTGCACGTGCACATTAACCAATCGTGTATCGGCCTTGTACTGGTAGCCCCACACCTGCTCAAGCAACATCTCGCGCGTGAACACCACAGCCGGTTGCGATGCCAAAGCCACCAGAAGGTCAAATTCCAACGGAGTCAGTGACAGCAGTTCACCATTTCGACGCACCTCGTGCCCGGTGACATCAATCGTCAAGTCGCCTATTCCCAGGATCTTCGAAGACGAGTCAACCGCAGGTCGCAGGCGTGCGCGAATGCGCGCCGTCAATTCTTCGGCTTTGTAGGGCTTGACGATGTAGTCGTCGGCTCCCGCTTCGAGTGCCAACACGAGGCTCTCGGTCTCACCATTTGCCGTGAGCATGATGATGGGTGTTCCTGATTCGGCACGAATATCGCGACAAATCTCGATACCGTCTCTCCCGGGCAACTGAATGTCCAGGAGCACCAAGTCGGGTTTTGTGTCACGAAACATGCTCAGCGCATCCGTGCCACTGTTACATACGACGGGTGCATAGCCCCGGTCGGTCAGCGCAATCGCGACCATCTCAAGGATGATGTCTTCATCATCAACAACCAGGATGCGATGCGTCATGTGTGCTCGATTCGTGTCGCTCGTTTCGCTCTCCACACTCTAGTAACGGTAGTGGTCGACCTTGTAGGGTCCATTCTCAGGAACACCGATGTACGAAGCTTGAGCCGGAGTCAGTGTGGTAAGTCTCACGCCCAGCGCATCAAGATGAAGGCGAGCAACTTTCTCGTCAAGTTCCTTGGGTAACACGTACACGCCAATCGGATAGTTCTCGTTGCGAACATGAAGCTCAATTTGAGCGAGAACCTGATTCGTGAATGACGCACTCATGACAAACGATGGGTGCCCCGTTGCATTGCCGAGATTCATGAGTCGTCCCTCGCTCAGGATGAGCACACTGCGACGTGACGGAAGCCGCCACTCGTGCACCTGAGGCTTTATTTCGACACGTTCGGCTCCGGCGAGCGCCTCAAGTGACGCCATGTCAATCTCATTGTCAAAGTGACCGACATTCGCGACGATGGCCATGTGTTTCATCGCCAGAAGGTGGTCGAGCGTGATGATGTTTTTGTTGCCGGTCGCGGTGACAAAAATATCGACGTCGGACACCACGTCCTCGACCGTTGCGACCTGGTAGCCATCCATGGCCGCTTGCAGGGCACAGATGGGGTCGATCTCGGTGACAATGACCCGAGCGCCTTGGCCGCGCAGGGCTTCCGCGCATCCCTTGCCGACGTCGCCGTATCCGCAAACCAGCGCGATTTTGCCACCCATCAGCACATCGGTGGCGCGATTGAGTCCGTCGGGCAGTGAGTGACGGATGCCGTATTTGTTGTCGAACTTACTCTTGGTGACCGCATCGTTCACATTGATTGCCGGGAACAACAAGGCACCTTCGCGATGCAGTTCGTAGAGTCGGTGCACTCCTGTGGTGGTCTCCTCTGACACGCCACGAACCTGCGCCGCCACCGTCGTCCAGCGCGACGGTGTCAATGCCACGGTGGTTCTGAGCAGCTCGAGAATGACGCGGTATTCGGCCGAGTCATCCGGTGCCGCCGGAGGAACCGAACCGGCGAGCTCGAATTCGCGACCCTTGTGCACCAGCAACGTGGCATCTCCACCGTCATCAAGGATGAGATTTGGCCCGACGTATTCGGCGCCGTCAGCGGCCGCCTCGGAACTCCAATCAAAAATGCGTTCGGTGCACCACCAATACTCGTCGAGCGTTTCGCCCTTCCACGCGAAGACTGGTATGCCAGCAGGATTCGCTTGCGTTCCGTGCGGTCCAATGACCACCGCCGCCGCCGCCTCGTCTTGAGTCGAAAAAATATTGCAGGATGCCCACCGCACGCGAGCGCCGAGAGCGACGAGCGTCTCAATCAAGACAGCGGTTTGCACGGTCATGTGCAGTGAACCAGCGATGCGCGCTCCGGCAAGGGGCTGGGTCGGACCAAATTCCTCACGAAGGGCCATCAGTCCGGGCATCTCGTTTTCGGCGAGACGAATTTGGTGGCGACCCGCGGCCGCCAACGCGAGATCTGCCACGCGGTAATCGGGTGCGAGAACGGTACGCGAAGTCATGCGCCCTATTCTCTCACTCGCGGTGACCTGGGTTGTCGCCTCACGCCATGCGAATGAGCGACAGCACCTCGTCGCGAATGCGTTCCATGGTGGCGTGATCCGCCGCCTCGACATTGAGACGCAACAGGGGTTCCGTGTTGGAAGGCCGCACGCTGAACCACCAGAATGGCTCTCCTTCGGCGACACTTCCGATTACTGTGAGTCCGTCGAGCGAATCTTCCGTGCCTCGAGTAGCGAACGCGGCGCGCACCCTCGCGGTGGCATCTTCGACGGATGTCACCGTGGAATTGATTTCACCGCTCAGCACGTACGGAGAAAACGCGCGCGCGAATTCGGAAAGCGGCAGTGGCTGGGTGCCAAACTCGGCGAGCACATGCATGGAGGCGAGCATGCCGTTGTCGGCACCCCAGAATTCGCGAAAGTAATAGTGGGCAGAGTGTTCGCCGCCGAAGACTGCCTGTGTACGAGCCATCTCATCTTTGATCAGCGAATGTCCCACGCGCGTGCGCACCGGTGTCGCTCCGGCGGCCACAATTGCCTCGGGCACGAAGCGAGAGGTAATGAGGTTGTGAATGATCGTGATGTCGGCGTCGGGGTCAGTCGCTCGCACGCGTGCAATTTCTCGAAGAGCCACGATGGCCGCGATGGCCGACGGCGTGACGGGGTCGCCCTTTTCGTCGACGACAAAGCATCGGTCTGCGTCGCCATCAAAAGCGAGACCGGCGTCGGCGCCGTGTTCCACGACGGCACGTTGCAGATCGACCAAGTTGGCCGGCTCGAGTGGATTCGCTTCGTGGTTGGGAAAAGTTCCGTCAAGTTCGAAATACATCGGGATGATCTCCAGCGGCAACCCGGACAAACCTGCTGCCGTGCCCAGCACTGCGGGCACCGTCATTCCACCCATTCCATTACCCGCATCGACAACAATTTTGAGCGGGCGAATGCCGGATAAGTCGACGAGCGATCGGAGGTAACCCGCATAGTCGGCCAACACATCCTGCTCACGATAGGTTCCCGGTATCGAAACGGGTACAAGGCCATTCGTGAGATACGCGATGGCGCGGTCACGGATCGACGCGAGTCCGGTGTCGAGGCTGATTCCTTGCGCCCCAGCTCGAGAAAATTTGATGCCGTTGTATTTGGCCGGATTATGGCTTGCAGTGAACATCGCGGCGGGAGCATTCCAGGCACCCGAGGCATAGTACGTTTCATCCGTCGAGCACAGTCCGATGTTAACGACGTGTGCGCCACGCGCGTTTGCGCCACGCGCGAATGCTCGAGCAAAACCGGGGGACGAGTCGCGCATATCGTGGCCGACGACGACATCGAGGCCCTCCGCGCCAATTTCGTCCACAAAACCGGCAGCCAACGCCTCAATCATCTCGGCAGTCAAGGTTTCACCGACCACACCTCGAACGTCATACGCCTTCACGGCACTCGTCAGCAAGGTGGCAGTCTCAGAACTCACCCGACGATTCTACGTGGCGCAGTAGAGTCCACCCCGCGGGCACGGTGAAGCGTGACGCGTGACGATCGCACAAGTCATATCCCGTCTGGGCACTCATCGGTGCCAACGGGCCGATGGCAGCCGCTTGACCGTCGTAGTCATACGTCAGGGTTACCGTGGCTTCGGACGTGCAGGTGGGCGTGGTGCACAGGCGATTCATGATGTCAGCAGGATACTCACACGTAACATGGAGTCGTGACGTCGACCGACCCTTCTGCAGACAAAATTCCTGTGCGTGGGGCCTGGCGTGATCGCCACGATCGCGGAATGCGGGCCGCCGTGACGGGCCCCCATCTACCGGATGCGCGAAGCCGAGTCGAGACCTTCTACGTCACCGTGGCGCACACGGCGCATTACCTGCGCTCGCTCTGGCCAAAAGAACTCGAGGGTGTTCACTTTGATGTGGCAAGCGGGCCCACGAAAGGCCTCGATGCGGATGCGGTTCCCCGGTGGAGCGTCGATCGCGCCCGGCGTCGAATCGTTCTCTTTCGACTTCCAATTCAACGCTTGAGTCGACTGCACCGGGACGACGAACTTCATCGACAAATGGCAATCGAGGGATGCGTTTTTGCCGCCGTTGCCGAACTCATCGGCAAAGAGCCATGGGAGCTTGGACCCGAGAGATTTCGCCACTAAGCGCAGGCGTGCCCTAGTGCGGATAGACCAAAATGGTCGATCCCAATCGTGAGGGTGGTCGAACACTCGACGTGCTCGACAAACCATCACCGGAATACGTGACCGCAGCCCGGAGCCCAACTTCCCCCTCCAGTCGGTAAACGGTATTCGGTGTGACCTCCAGTGACGTCACACCACCCGCATCGACCACAAGATTGACATCGGGCTGACCGTCGGCGCTAAGAACGGCAGACACCTTTTTCGCGAAGCCGTTGTAGAGAGTGAGCTCGGCAACCGGGGCCATCGCAACGGCGACGAGAGTGGCGGAACCCAGCGCGGTCGCCGGCGCGTACCAGGTGAAATCTCCCCCGGTTTGCAATGGCATGAGGTTTGCCGACGAACCACCCGAGGGAGGTGCGGCTCCACCCGAGACTCCATCACCGCCCTCGAGGGGAATCCCATCCATCGGTTCCCCGGCCGCAGGAGCAGCGGGCGTGGGTCGAGGTGAGCTCGTCGACGTCGACTTCGGTGTTGTGGTTGCCGTGGAGGAGGGGGTCGGTGTTGCCGAGTCAACCACGGGGACTCGTGCCGGGTTGACATCCGCTGCAACCACCGATCGAACTCCCGCAACCACCGGCGTCGTGCCACTCACGATGACCGTATAAATACCATCGGGAACGTTGTTAAACGGCAGTTGCGCGACGGTTCCGGGAGCCACGGTGGACTTGACCTGCGTCGTTGTGCCATCAGTAGCAATGGTCGAAATAACGACCTCACTTGGCTCCGCTGAAGTGGCGAGAACACGCACCGTCGGTTCTTCATCCGAAGCAATCGCGCCACCCTCGGCATCAGAGTATTGCGCCATGTTGACCAAGCGAACCCCGGGGATGACCTGTACCTTGTTCGCGTTCGCCCCCGGCTCGACAATCTCGACACCGGCGGGAACAATCGCACGCACGAGGGTTTGTTGGAGAGTGGCAGCGATGGATCCACCCGACGTGGAAATATGCACGACGGGCATCGTCAAATCGGGTGCCAAGGCAGCAAGACTCACCACCTGCTCCGTTCCGGCCGGCACGACGACATCGTTGGAACCTGTCGGTGAAATACGTCCATGCTCGCCATAAACCTCGATGTGCGCCGACGCATCGGTGCCCGAACCATTGGCCAAACGAATGAGAGTGGTCTGCCCCAGGTTCGATGCGCCGCCAACAAGCCAGCTCTCGGCGTCCGGCTCCAGACACGCGACCGTAGCGAGACCCGCCATGTCGTCCTGCGCCACAGTTTGCGACTGCGCACCGGCAAGGAGCGTGGGCGAGCCATCTCCGGGAGGCGGCACGGTCAACGAGACCGGTGTCAATCCGTCTACCGGAGCGTCGCCAGAGATCGTGAGCGGAGCGCTCGAAATGGGCTGGGACGATGAGGCGTCGACCGTCGACGGGGCTTGAAACGGAACGAACGACGTGGCATCACCATCCCTCGTCTGAACGCTCAATAGCGCACCCGGACACACCCGCGTTGACGTGGCAGCCGTCGGGCTGACGGTCAGTCCCACCGGAACACCGGCCAGAACGGGAAAGGGAATGAGGCACACACCCGCAACGATCGCGCTCGAGATTCCGATGGTCACAAGAGCGGAAAGCGAGCGATTAGATGTTCGACTCATCGTCACCTCCCAGCGCATCCACCGGCTCAAATTCTGCTTCGGTCATCTCGGTTCGCTCGGTGATCTCGCGGCGCGAACCCGCCGGCAAGAGGGTTCCGGTTGGTATCGCAAGCAGGAGTGTCAATAGGAGCGCGGAAAACTGAAGGATCCCCACAATGGTTCGCCAAGGTTCGGTGGCCGACGTCGGATACAAGGCGTCGACAACCGCGGTATCAAGATTTGGGATGCGCCACAGAAGACCGACGTCGGTGACGCCCACCTCCTCCAGCGCCGGGTTGTCGCGCAACGCCGAGATTGCCCGAGAATCCGCGTCGTGAGCCTCGGCCGTCACATCGCCCCCCAGAGTCGACTGAGGTGCGGTCAACAAGACAAATCCGACACCGAGTGCCCGCAACGATTCGTTGCTGTCGCTGCCACTAGTCGATACGAGATTGCCGACCAGGTCTGCAAACGCGGTCAATGATTCGGTCGCGACCGTGTTTGTGGAAACCAGTGTGGACGCGGAGGCGAGTGTGGGGCCCACGCCTCGCTGCAAAGATGCGTTAATCCCGCCGTCCGTTGACGCGGTCAGCACGACTGTGCCAATGCGAGAATCCGTCGCAGATTGGGCAGAGACATAGGCAGGAAATACTCGATCATCGCTCGCATGAACCGCCGATCTCCCGACATAGAACGACGCTGAAAGTGGAATGGCCAACACAATAACCGCGAGCATGCCAGCGGCTGCCGGATAGAAGCTGAATCGACGCACCACGGCAATTCCTGACGTGGCGGCCACCACCAGCGCGAGCCACGCCAGACTCATGCCGCTTCCGCTCCAGGTCGCAATCGGAATTGATCCGTCAAATTCAAAGCGAATATTGGATGCGCTAACCGCCGTGACCAGACCAAGCGCGGTCACGAGTAACGCCCGTTGAGTTCGAACGCGTTGCGACGAAAAAAGCCCAAGAATTCCCAAGGTCACCAGTATCCCGACCAGCACGAGCACCACAACACCGGCCGCGACGTTGAGTCCCAAGGGAGTCGAATTGCTGACGTCGAGCCAGCCGCCCAAGCCTGAAGACGGGAAGCCCAATGCGATCTGCCACGCCGGAACGACGGCACTCGCGAGAACAATGCCCGGGTCACTCAACAACGCAAAAGGATTCGCATGCGCAAACTGAGCCACCATGAGTGGCGCGAAAAGCACAGCCCCCAGAACCGGAATGGTCACGAGTCGCGCCGTGGGGCGGCCGTTGAGCGCAATCGCACCAAGCCAGATGATCACGAGCGCCGGGGCGAGCGCCGGGGCGCATGCGATCACGCCGGCAAACAACAGTGCCGTTGCCGCTGATGCCGACCACGACCTCGCAGCGCGCAATCCGGCAAAACATAGCCACGGCAACATAATGTGCGCGAGCACCGCACCGGGGCGACCCTCCGTGAGGCTGATGAGGAGGGTTGGGGCCAATCCATAGGCCAGCCCGGCAAAGGCGCGAATCACCGGACGTTCCGTTAATCGGGCGACGAACATCCACGCGCCGCAACCCGCCAAGGGAATTGCCAGAAACCACACCAGCACAAGAGCGAAGGATGGCTGCCACCACGTGAGCGTTCCCAGAAGTGCAATCACAATCGTGAATGGATCAGCGGGGCCAATGAGTCCAGGTGTGCCAGCTCGCCAACCAAACCCGATCAGACTCCACATTTCGCCCAGACCATGCCCTACCGGAACAATGCCCCCGCCACCCAACGAGGTGGCACCGATGAGCGGTAGCAGCATCGCAAACGAGGCAGCAGTCAAGACGGCGACGGTCCACGCGCCCCCACCAGAGAAGAAGTACATCGGACGCTTTTCGCCTTCACGAAGAAGGCGCAACTGCTCCCGATAGAGCGAGCGTCGCCTGCGCACTTCGGCGCCAGTGAGCAAAACTCGCTGCAAACTCGACCACGGTGCAGTTCGTTGACGGCGCAAGTTAGACCGCGAACGGGAGAGATCTGCGAAAGAAAACGCGACCGACACTGCGGCAAAAAGTTCACCCATCACCAACCCGGGGCGCTTAGCCAACATTTGCCCGATCATTCGCACAAGCGCCCAGGGCAGCAACGTCAGCCAAATAAGCGCCGGTGCAATTCCTCGGGCGTACGCGATGCGTCGATAAAGTTCGGCTCGGCGACGAACACGCGCGTCACGACGACGCTCTCGATCGTGCGTGACCCGCGGCGGAGCCGTGACTCCGTCACCACTGGTCAGGACCCCGGCAGCCGGCACCACGGCAACGAGTTGTCCCGCCAGCCGAGCGCGTATGCAGAAGTCGAGTGCGTTATCAACGTCCGGCAACCCGGGGTCGAAACCACCCAGGTCACGCCACACAGAATCGCGAACCAACATGCCGTTGGCTCCCACCGCCAGCACGTCACTCATCGTGTCGTATTGACCCTGATCCAATTCGTCGTCGACCAAATTGACGGTCGCGCCGCCGGGTGACATCGAAATGCCAAATTCGACAATCGTGCCGGGCTTACCAAGTTCAAATTCGTCGGCATCAAACTGCTTTGGGCCCACAATGCCCCGCGAGCGGGATACTTCGAGCGATCCCAGCAAATTCTCGAGGGCCGTTGGCGTCGGGACGCTGTCCTGGCCGAGTAACCAGAGAACATCCGCGGGCAACGCCTCGAGGTTCGTCACCCGAGTCGCGCAAGCAATGGCTTCACCAAACGGCACGCGTCCACCCGTTGCGACAACCTGAAACGGATGCGCCGCACGGGCATCGACGGGATTAGCGCCTGCCGAGCCATTGTCAACGACGATGACCTCATCAGCGGGCCGAGTTTGTGCGGCCACGGCACGCAGTGTGGTCGCAAAATGTTCGCCCGCGGAATGGGCGACCAGGATCGCAACTACTCGCACGCGTTAGGCGCGTCGACGCAGTCGACGGCGCTCGCGCTCGCTGAGCCCGCCCCAAATTCCGAAGCGTTCGTCATTGGCAAGCGCATATTCGAGACATTGGGCGGAAACTTCGCACGATTCACAAATGCGCTTTGCGTCGCGCGTGGAGCCACCCTTTTCGGGAAAGAACGACTCCGGGTCAGTCTGCGCACACAATGCATCGGTTTGCCACGCAAGTGGGTTGTCGTCAATGTCATCGTCGATGCGACGAATCCCGGGGAGTCCGAGGTTGATGGGGTCTACTGCCCAGTTGTCGGGTACTTCTCGACGATATCCAGTGGCCATATCGCAACCATCCGATTTCTGTTCTCGCGACACACCAGTGTGGCGTTCGTTACCTAATTACACCGGTGTGATTCTCCATTCGTCAAGTTGAGAGTGAAAAAAGTTCAACCCCCACACGAGATTTCACCTACTTATGCCCACCCAGCCAAAAGATGACTTAATGTCCCGTGAGGGCAAAAAACAACTCGGCATGCCCTTCGATGGTGACCAGGCCTTCGTCGGGGGTGAGAAAGACGGCCATGCCGCGACGCACGACAATCGACGAATGACGACCGACAAAGCGGGCATCGCCGTTGACACAAAAAGCAATTGCCGGGCCGTGCGTGTCAATCGTTACGCTCGACGAATCGTCTGGCACGCCGACGTGCAAAAGTTCAAATTCGGGTACGCCGGGAGAATAGCGCGTCACTCCGTTCATCACGGCCTCACCGGGCATGATGATCGGATTTCCGGGCTCAAAAACCCCGACAGTGAGAAGTTCGGTGACATCCACGTGTTTACTTGTGAGTCCTCCTCGCAACACGTTGTCACTCGACGCCATGATTTCCATCCCGAGGCCCGATAGGTAGGCATGCAAAACTCCGTGCGGCACATACAGCACGTCGCCTCGACGAAGCTCCACTCGATTCATTAGCAGCGCCACCCCAATACCCGGATCGCCAGGGTACGCGGAGCCGAGAAGCCGGATTGTGTCCGCCTCACCGGCGAGCGCGCTCCCCGGGGTGATTGTCGCCGCGATGGCCACGAGTTGGGCAGCAAGGTCCCGCGAGCGCGAACGCTGCGGCTCGAGCAACAGCCCAAGCGCATCCCGAACATCGTCATGATGCGCATCGACGAGAGTGACCAGCCACTCAATTTCTTCGGTCGGCAGTTTCGCAGTCTGCCCCGCCTGAATGAAGGAATGAAGCACGCTCACGGTGTCGGAAATTTTGCGGATTCCCCACAACGCGTGGAATGTCTCGCTCAAGCAAAAAATCAGCTCAGGTTTGTGTGAGTCATCTCGATAATTCCGGTTCGCCGCATCAATCGGTATTCCCTGCGCATTTTCGCGCGCGTACCCACTGCGCGCTTGTTGCGGCGAGGGATGAACTTGAATCGAGAGCGGCGTTTGAGCTGCCAAAACTTTCATCAGGAACGGCAGAGTTAAAGCATCACCAAGTGCAGAGCGCGGGTCTGCTGCAATCCACGCGGCGAGGTCTGCCGCACCACCGGTGTCACGCGGATCAACGATGCGCGAAGGAGAACCCGGATGAGCCCCAAGCCACAGTTCTGCTTCCGGAGCTCCGCTGGGCTGCACGCCGCGTAAATCCGCAATCGCGTGAACCGACCCCCATGCATAATTGCGTGGCGAATTGTCGATTTCTATGAACATGAGCGCCCTTCAGCCAGCCCCGATTACGTTATCAAGTGATTCGTCATGAACAGGTTTTTGCCCTCGCCTCGGCGCGGTCTCGCGAGGTAATGTCAAAAGAAAGGCAGGAGATTCGTATCGTGGCATTCTCGACACACACCGGAGACTTTTTCGAGCTCGAATCCGCACTCTCCCCGCAGGAGCAAAAACTCATCCTCGGCTTGCGGAAGTACCTCGCGTCGTTGCAACCAAAATTAGACGACCTCTGGGAGCGCGCCGAATTCCCCGGCGAAATAGTTTCGGCCTTGAGCGAAGCCGGCATCATCGGTTTGACGTGGCCCGAGACCGCACCCTTTCCTAATTCGGCGGAGTTTCGTGGCTGGGTGTCACTGGAACTTGCCCGTGTTGATGCCAGTGTGGCGACCTATGTCGGCGTGCAGGCGGGTTTGGCAATGGGTGCGATTGGCATGTGCGGGTCTCCCGAGCAACGCGCGCACTGGCTCCCACTGCTCGGTCGCGGAGAAATTATCGGAGCATTTGGTCTCACCGAACCGCTCTCCGGTTCCGACGCGGCGCTTGGGCTGCGCACGACCGCCGAACGTCGCGGTGATGAATGGGTTCTCAACGGGGCAAAGCGCTGGATCGGCAACGCCACGTTCAGCGACATTTGTGTGATCTGGGCACGAGACCTCGCCGACAACATGGTCAAAGGCTTCATTGTTCCCACCGACACGCCTGGTTACAGTGCGACAAAGATTGAGCGAAAAATGTCACTGCGCATGGTGCAAAACGCTGACATCACGCTGACGGATGCGGTAGTGCCGGAATCCCTTCGACTACCCGGTGCACGAACCTTTGCCGATACCGCTGCTGTTCTGCGCGCCACGCGCGCTGAAGTGGCGTGGGCCGCCGTGGGTGCAGCCATGGGCGCTTATGAGGCGGCTCTCGCCTATGCAAAAAACCGCATACAGTTCGGCAAGCCACTCGTGGCGCACCAAATGGTCCAAGATTTGCTCGTGAAGTGCATGGGAAACATCACGGCCAGCTTGACTCTGGTTCGCGAGTCCAGCCGCAAACAAGACCAAGGTGACGAGCGCGACGAGCATGCGGCCTTGGCAAAAGCTTTTGCGACCACGAAGGCTCGCGAAACCGTCGCGATGGCGCGGGAAATTCTTGGCGGCAATGGCATCGTCCTCGATTACGGAGTCGCACGATTCTTCGCCGACGTGGAAGCTCTCTACAGCTACGAGGGAACCCGCGAAATCAACACGCTGCTGGTGGGTCGCGCCCTCACCGGCGAATCTGCCTTCGTCTAGCCTGAGAACTATGTCGCAAACTGACCTCGCCGGCGTTGAAAAAAAACGGCAAGAAACCGCGCGCGCGCGACGCACGCAGAAGGCAATCCAGCTGGCCGATACCGGGCTCGCGTCCCTCGCATTCATTGTCTTATTTGCGGAAGACGCCCTGCGAGCCGTCTTTGGCGACGCGCTGGGCGTCGCCCTGGCGACGCTCATTTGCGTTCTCTACTCCCTTCGACTGCTGCGCAACTGGCGATCCGTCCGCTGGATGCGCATGCCGCTCATGCTCGTCCTGTTCCTGTGCGCAGCCGGAGTGTCACTTTTTTGGTCAGCGGACCTTCCCGCGTCGGCGATTGCCTGGGCGATTGCCCTCGCTACCTCGGGCGCTGCGATTGGTATGACAATGCTTTTGCCGTGGCCGGCACTCGTCAAAGCCCTCGGCACCGCGTTGCGATGGGTTGTTGGTCTTGGTTTCGCCCTCGAGGCTATTGCCGTGTTCATCACTCACGCTCCGCTGTGGGCGCTCACAGGTCATCGAGACATGTTGAGCTTTGCCGCACTCGCTCTGGTGATCGTGTTGCCGCTGCAACTCGCCGAGCGCACCGTGTGGCGTGGCTGGGCATATATCTGGTTGATCGTTGCGCTGGCCACACTCGTCTACACCCAGTCGATAGCGTCGTGGCTCGCACTCATCTTCGTGCTCATCGTGCGTGGGTTTGTCGAATGGGGCCGTGCAGCGCATCCAGTCAAGCGGCAACCGCTCTATGTCGTAGCGTGCGGTGTTTTTGTCGGAATCGCGGTGAGTCTCGTGGTGTCGTGGCCGCAATTCGTCGAGGTAACTTCGCAGGGCTCGTGGGCCGTTTTGGTTTCAACGCTCAGCGGTGCCGGAGTTTTCTTCTTCATCGCATTGATTGTCACGACGTATATGCGATCGTGGTTCGCGGCAATAGATCGCCCCCAATGGGATCTTGACGACCACCGCCCGTTCACGGCGACGAGCATGCTGCCAATCCTCGTGACGACAGCACTCATTGTGTCCGGTACATTCAACAACCGGCTCACCACCGAGTCGGGCCTACTACTTCTGGTCATCTGCGCCGTCGTCACGAAATATCCCGAGCGCCTACGCGGCGAAAATCGTTAGGTCGGTGTTGGCGTCGGCATTGGATGCAACACTGCGGCGATGTAGGCCTGGATTGCGGGGAAGTCGGGATACAAGGGATCCGTCGGAATTGTGTCGGACTCGGGTGTCAACTCAATGTGCTCAATGGGCAGTTCTTTTGTCTTCTCGGCCAGTGTCACGAAATAGGCAAACATTGACCGCGGGATGTTCGTGTGCACCATTTGCGTTCCGGCTCCGACGATGTCGCTGAACTTGGACACGACATTCGCCGGATTCATTTGTTGAAGTAACGCTTCCTGGAGTTGCTGTTGCCGCTGCATGCGTGTGTAGTCAGTGTTGTCCCAGCGCGACCGGACGTACATGATGGCCGTGTAGCCATCCATGTGCTGTCCGCCGACCTCTATCCACTCAGATACGTTTTCCGGCGCCGTCCCAGGCTCGGCAATGGCAATGCGCTCACTGACTTTGATGTCGACGCCGCCCAGTGCATCGATGAGGTCGACGGCGCCCTGCATATCGATAATCGCGTAGTACGGAATGGTCAGCCCCGTGATGCCCTCAACCGCATCGCGCACGGCCTCAATCCCCGGCGAGCTCCCCTGTGCGGCGGCATCCGGATACAAGTCGGGATGGTTGAGTTCGACATCCGTGTAGATCGTGTTCAAGCACGCAAATTCAACGCAGTAGTCGGCGTCGTCTTCGGTGTAGCCGTTGGGGTAAACGGTCCACATCGGCGAGCCATCTACCCACGGAGCATTGTGCAGGTCACGCGGCATGCCAACGATGGTCGCTTGACCCGTCTCGGCATTGACACTCACAACCTGAACCGTATCCGTGCGTAATCCGTCTCGATCCGGACCGGAATCTCCCCCAAGTACCAAGACGTTGTACTGGCCGTCGATGGGAGGTTCGGACGGACCCGTGTTCGCAAGGTCCAAGATGCTCCCAATCCCAGAAAGCCCCGAGAGACCTGCGTTGAGCGATCCAGCCGTTGATGCTCCCCAGGCCGCCGCGCCCGATGTGACCACGAGAAGTGCGACGGAAACCAGTGCGATCCACGGGCGTGTGCTGGGGGCCACCCGCACAAATTTGACCAGTCGGAGGGTGTCTAGGCTGAGAACAATCCACAGAACGCAGTAATAGACGAGCGCGATTTGCACGAGCGCGAGCACGAAAAAGTTGACCGCGAGGGTCGAGAAAAAATCTCGAGCCGCCATGGCGAGCACGATGCCCAACACAACGGCACACCAGCCGACGAGTGTCGAGCCAAGGCCAATGCGTCCTAGGCGCCGGCTCCCGGCAAGAGCTTGCGCGGAGCCGGGCATGACGACGTTCAGCACAATCAACCACCAGGCGCGCACCCGCATGACGTGGGGCGAACTGGTATCGGGATATCGGATGGGACTGCTCGCGACACTCATAGTTGCGATTTCAGTGCCCTGTTCTTTTCATCAACCTGTCGTTCAAGATCAGACGCAAATTCCTCGAGTCGGTCAAGAAGCGCGTCATCACTCGTGGCAAGAATCTTGACGGCGATCAGCGCAGCATTCCGTGCACCGCCGATGGAGACAGCGGCAACGGGAACTCCCGCCGGCATTTGCACGATGGAGAGCAAAGAATCCATGCCATCTAGGTTCTTGAGGGGCACGGGTACGCCAATGACCGGCAGAGGCGTGACGCTGGCCAGCATGCCCGGTAGATGCGCCGCGCCACCGGCACCCGCGATGATGACCTTAAGTCCACGCTTCCTGGCCGAGGAACCGAAATCAACAAGTTTTCGCGGCGTGCGATGTGCTGAGACAACTTCGACTTCGTGAGCGATACCAAACTCCGTCAGTGTGTCCGCAGCGGCCTTCATCACGGACCAGTCTGAGTCTGAGCCCATGACGACAGCCACAATGGGTGGGGAGTCGGTCATGGGCTTAATGCTAGGAGTCAGTCCTGAAAGTTCGACGCCGCGCCACGCGCTTGCGCAACAACCGCATTGACGTCGTCTCCCGCGACCGTTACGTGACCAACCTTTCGTCCCGCGCGAAATTCTTTGCCATAGACGTGAATTTTTGCGTTTGCATGACGTTCCATGGCACGTGCGAGTCGAGATGTCATTCCCGCGACTGGCCCACCCAGCACATTGACCATGACTGCGATCTGCGCCGTCATGTCGGTGGCACCGAGCGGCAGATCGAGAACGGCCCTGAGGTGTTGCTCAAACTGGCTCGTCGTCGATGCGTCGATTGTCCAGTGCCCACTGTTATGAGGACGCATTGCCAATTCATTGACGAGGATGCGCTCATCAGTCGTCTCAAAAAGCTCAACCGCGAGCACTCCCGTGACATCGAGACCCTCGGCAATGGTTTCGGCGATGTGCGCGGCCATGTCGGCGACGCGGCCCGCGGACAATGGGGCGGGCGCAATGACTTCGATACACACACCGTCTTGTTGAACTGTTTCCACTACAGGCCAAAGTGCCATTTGTCCCGACGGCCTGCGCGCGATTTGCTGGGCTAATTCGCGACGAAAAGATACCCACTCCTCAAGTAACACCTGCTCACCGGGAGCGAGCGCCTCGAGCCAATCGAGTACCTCGTTCGCCGAGGTAATCATTCGAACGCCTTTGCCGTCATAGCCGCCCCGAGCGGTTTTTGCGACGGCGCGTCCGCCATACTCGCTCAAGAACTCCATGACGTCCTCCAGCGTTTGCGCGGCGGTCCAGCCGGGCATGGGGATACCAAGGTCGGCAAGACGCCGGCGCATAGAGATTTTGTCCTGCGCAAAGGCCAGGGCGTGCGGACCCGGCCGAAGCACGACGCCCTCCTCACGAAGCTGGTCCAGGATTTCAGCAGGAACGTGCTCATGATCAAAGGTGATGACGTCAACGGTTTTTGCAAACTCTCGCACCAGCGCAATATCGCGATAATCCCCGACCATAGATGCTGCCAAATGAGCCGACGAGTGTTCCATTTCAGCCAACACAGAAATGTCGAACCCGAGGTTTGTCGCAGCCGGAATCATCATGCGAGCCAATTGACCGCCGCCAATGACACCAATTCGTTGTCCCATGCGCATCTCGCCCCTCGTGCAATCGCTACAGTTTAAGTTCACGCCGCCGCCACAGAAGGTCACCCGATCCCATGACGTCTTCAGCACCTCCGAGTGGCCCTGCGACGCAGACGTTCTTCGCCAAAGTCTGGCACCAAGTCATTGTTTATGCGCTCAAGTTCGGCGTTGTCGGGCTGGTGGGATTCGCCGTCGACATCGGCCTATTCAACCTGCTGATGCTCGGAGTTGCTGGCGAAGGTTGGTGGTCTCATCCGGTCGGTGCGAAATTCGTCAGCACCAGCGTCGCCATTGTCGTCAATTGGATCGGAAATCGTTTCTGGACTTTTCGTCGCGACCGTCATCGTCATGTCGTGCGTGAGTTCGTCGAGTTCGTCATCGCTTCCCTCGCCGGTATGGCCGTGACGCTCGTGTTCGTCTGGTTCACGCATGACGTTCTTGGTTTCACGTCACTCCTTGCCGACAACATCTCAGCCAACGTCGTCGGACTTGCGCTGGGAACGCTCGTGAGATTCGTGCTCTATCGCTACTGGGTCTGGGGTTACCGCCCGGGTGAACGCGGCGAGGCAACGCTCGCCCCGATTGACGAGCAGGCCTCACCGTGACCGGAGTCGTGGTGCTCATCCCGACTTACAACGAAGCGGAGAACATCGTCTCTGCGGTAACTGCGGTGCGTGCAAAATTGCCGAACGCCGACGTCATCGTGCTCGACGACGCGAGTCCCGATGGGACAGGGAAGTTAGCCGACACAATTTCGGAAATCGATAGCCATGTTTCGGTCCTTCACCGACCGAAAAAGAACGGCCTCGGCGATGCGTATCTCGATGGTTTCCGGCACGCACTAGCACACGGCTATGACATTGTGATCGAGTTTGATGCGGACGGAAGTCATCCCGCCGACGTGCTCCCCCGACTCGTCGCGTCAGCTCGTTCCGATGGCATCGGCCTCGCAATCGGATCGCGTTGGACCGCTGGTGGTTCGGTCGTGGATTGGCCTCGCCGTCGACTCTTTCTGAGCCGAGGTGGAAATACCTACGCCCGAATCATGCTCGGCCTGCGTGTGCGCGATTCGACGGCAGGGTTCCGCGCCTACCGCGCGGCGTGTCTGCGAGCAATCGACCTCGAGTCGGTCAAGACCAAAGGCTACGGTTTTCAAGTTGACATGACGCGTCGAGTGGCAAAAGCAGGTTTTGGAATTGTCGAGATTCCGATCGCGTTTCGCGAGCGAACGCACGGCGAATCGAAGATGAGCGGCGCCATCATCCTCGAGGCCATGTGGATGGTGACGATGTGGGGACTCCAGCGACCGTTCGCCTATTTCCAGCGAGTCGTTTCGCGCAACTGACGTCCAGAAGCTTCGGCTGATCGCTCGGCGAGTTCGGTCAATGCCGCCTGAACGAGGGCAACGCGCGGAACGTTTCTCATGACCAAGTCGCGCTCGGCGCCGGTCCCGATGAACACATCACCCGATCGAAAGAGCGACTGCACGAGGTTCGATCGAGTTGTCACTTCGCTAACGCGGGCAATCGCGATTTCGGATCGGGAGCGCGCGAATGAGCCCTGTTCGATAATCACGCGACGAGTCGTAATGGTCAGGCGGTTCCCGAGCCAAAACATCACAGGAGCAAGCCACAACACGACGATGAGAGCGAGACACAAGATCAACAGCGCGATGCGCATCCAGGTCTCATCTAGGAGACCGAAACCCAACCCAAACCCCGTGGCGATGGCAATGGCGACGAAGGACGGCCAAATCAACAGGCGAAGGTGGGGGTGAATGCGCGCGATCACGTATTCCCGGTCTGGTGATTCACCGCCACTCAGACCTGCACTCGTGCGAGTATTCGAAGCGGATGTGCGGGCTGCCACCACTCCAGTATGCCGGGAGTGGCTAGACCACGCGCACGTGCGTGACGTCGCCCACCCCAACTGCGAGCAGCTCCCCGGCTCGAGTCGCCGGCGTGTCGAGTCGCACGCACAACTGACCGATGGCATCGAGCGACTCTGCGGTTCCCATGACGAACGACCCATCCGGAATGTCGACGTGGACACGAAACCCGAGCGTGCCGCAGGCGCGAGACACGTCCTCGTGCAGTCCGCTCGTTTGCACATCTCCCTCGGCAGACTCAAAAACTCGAACCAGTCGCCTTAAGTGCATCAGGTACGCGGCGAGCACGGTATCCACGTCTGTCGCGCTCGCTTCGGCAAGAGCTAGAGACGTCGCTGTTTCGACCGGCAAATCGGTCTCACTCAGGGTGAGGTTAACCCCGGTTCCAATGACAACCGCGGTTGAACCTTCCGCGTCGGTGACGAGCTCGCACAGAATGCCGCAGACTTTGCGACCGTCGATGAGAATGTCGTTGGGCCACTTAACGCCCACCGATTCGGCACGGGGAAGAAGCTGTGCGATTGCCCTTGTCATGGCGAGGCCCGCGAGGAGAGGAAACCAGCCCCACGCCGCCGCCGGCAACGGTCGCCCGCTCGGCGTTGATGGTCGAACCAACACGGATGCCGCAAGGCAGGCACCCGGCGGACTCATCCACACGCGCCCGAGGCGCCCTCGACCGTTGCGCTGGTCATCCGTTGCGACAACGGTGAAATCCGGCACGTCATCAGCCGAACCAGCACGCGTCAACGCCACCAATTCATCGTTGGTGGACCCCGCGTGGGGCATCCAGACCCATCTCGTGGCCAGCGCTGAAGATGAGGGATGTTGCGACATGCCCCTTATTGTGCCGTCAAAACTCCTTACCGCTGTGGCGGTCGGAGGGCGATAGGGTGAAATCCGTGAGTCCTGACGCAAAATCCATAGACCCGTTCACCACCGCGGGCAAACTGGCCGAACTGAAGCAGCGCTACAACGAGGCCGTAGTCGCCAGCGGCGAAGCAGCGATTGTCAAGCAGCACGCAAAGGGCAAGAAAACTGCCCGCGAGCGCATCGAAGGACTCCTCGACCCCGGCTCGTTTGTCGAAATTGATGAGTACGTGCGTCACCGCACCACGGCTTTCGGCATGGACAAATCCCGCCCCTACGGCGACTCGGTTGTCACAGGTGTCGGCACGATTCACGGTCGTCAGGTGGCCGTTTACAGTCAAGACTTCACCATCTTCGGTGGATCCCTCGGCGAAGTCGCCGGAGACAAGATCGTGAAGATCATGGACCACGCACTCAAGACGGGTGTGCCCATCATCGGAATGCTCGACTCGGGCGGCGCCCGCATTCAGGAGGGTGTGGTTGCCCTCGGCAAGTACGGCGAAATCTTCCGTCGTAACACCGCCGCCTCCGGTGTCATCCCGCAGATTTCCATCATCATGGGCCCGGCTGCCGGTGGCGCCGTGTACTCCCCCGCGCTCACCGATTTCGTCATCATGGTCGACAAGACCTCGCACATGTTCGTCACGGGCCCCGACGTCATCAAGACCGTCACCGGCGAAGAGGTGGGCTTCGAAGAACTCGGCGGTGCGCTGACGCACAACACCATTTCGGGTGTCTCGCACTACCTCGCTTCCGACGAAGATGACGCACTTGATTATGCGCGCACGCTCGTGTCGTACTTGCCCGATAACAACATGGCCGAACATCCGGTCTATGAAGCGGATGCGGAACTCGAGATCACCGACTCGGACAAGAAGCTCAACACAGTCATTCCGGACTCAACCAATCAGCCCTACGACATGCACGAGGTAATTCGGCACGTCGTCGACCACGAAGACTTTCTCGAGGTTCAGCCTCTGTTCGCCTCCAACATCGTTATTGGGTTCGCTCGAATTGAAGGTCGCACGGTGGGCATCATTGCCAACCAGCCGAGCCAGATGGGTGGGACGCTCAACATCGAAGCTGGCGAAAAGGCAAGCCGGTTTGTTCGCTTCTGCGACGCGTTCTCGATTCCGATTCTGACCTTTGTCGACACGCCGGGCTACCTGCCCGGTACTGACCAGGAATGGACTGGTGTCATTCGCCGTGGCGCGAAGCTTCTCTACGCCTATGCCGAAGCAACCGTGCCGCTCGTCACTGTCATCACGCGCAAGGCCTACGGCGGTGCCTACATCGTGATGGGCTCGAAGCAGCTCGGAGCAGATCTCAATCTCGCCTGGCCCACGGCCGAAATCGCCGTGATGGGTGGGCAGGGTGCGGTCAACATCCTGTTCCGCGACAAAATCAAGGCCGCCGAAGAGGCCGGTGACGATGTCAATGCCGTGCGCACGAAGCTCGCGAACGAGTACACCTACAACGTGGCGAGCCCATTCCTCGCAGCGGAGCGCGGTGAGCTCGACGGTGTGATTGAACCGGCGGCGACGCGTGTGGCAGTTCTGAAGGCGTTCCGTGCTCTGCGCGGAAAGCGCTCGAGTTTGCCGCCGAAGAAGCACGGGAACATCCCGCTCTAATGTCGACCGACAACTCAGACGTCGTACCCGCTGCGCTCGAAGGCAAAGACGACGAGTACGAACTTCACCTGCAAGACAAGGTTCGCTTCGTCACGCGCGGCGTGACGCCGGAAGAAAAGGCTGCGGTCATCGTGGCGCTGGACAAGCTCGTTGACGAAGAGTCAACGCTCGAACACGGATCAGCCGCGTCGAGCGAGTCGATGTGGGAGAAGCGTCGCAAGGGTATTCGTGAAAACGTATGGCTCACACGCAGCTTCGAAGACGATTTCACGCTCTAGCCCGCGAAAGTCAGCACACTCATGTCAAATCCACTGGGCTTTCATGCCGACGCCTACCGAAACGACTTCACCGAAGCGGAGAATCGCACCTTCACCGAACAATTCGCCAGCATTACAACGGAAATGGCGGCGGCGATGGCGGAAGGTGTGCCGGTAACGGACGAACGCGTGCAGGAACAGGTGCGCGCACACTATGAGTTCTGCCTGCAGTTCTGGACTCCCACGCGCGAGGCATACAAAAGCCTCGCCATGTCATACCTGCTCCCGTCGCCCTATCGGGATGCGTACGAGAGCGTTGCCGAGGGTTTGGGTAAGTATCACTACGACGCGATTGTTCTGTGGGCGGATGCGCACCTCGACTAGATCCGCGACCGTCGCGCTCTTTCTCGCGCAACTGCGGACCCGTGGGTTTTCCCCTGTCGACTTCATGTGAACCTGCACGACACTAGGGGTCTGTCTGCATCTGCATCCCCCCTTGCGGTGCACACAGCCTGTGGGTCGGGGCACATTTTCGGGTTGATGCCCCGACTCACCCCACAGCGGTCAGAGGGTCAGCTGCATAAGTTGGCCCTCTGATCTCGTCTGCGGGCTAGGAACGCACGAAACGAGCAACGGCCTCAACGTGATGTGTGTGGGGGAAGAGGTCATGGGCTTCGAGGTGCGCCAACTCGTAGCCGTGCGCGGCGAGCAGATGGGCATCCCGTGCCAACGCCACCGGGTCACACGCCACGTAGACGATTTGTGCGGGGGCCAATTCGCCGAGCGAATCGACCACGTCTCGTCCGGCACCCGAACGAGGCGGGTCAAGAATCACGGTCGCCGCAGCGAGCCGCGACCGATCGACCGCCGATGCGGTGGCAACGGTCTCGGCGAGAAACCGGTCAACGCGAGCCGTCACTGCGCGCGCTCCGACCCAGTCGGCAAGGTTGTTCGACGCAAACTCGGTCGCCTCTTCGTCGAGTTCCACGCTCGTGATGCGCGTTGTCGAACCGAAGGCGTCGCCGACCGCAGTCGCAAACAATCCCACCCCGCCGTACAAATCAAGGTTGGCGGCCCGAGGATCAAAAAGTTGACTGTCAATCGCCCGTGTGACGGCTTGCGTCAATACGAGAGGAGCTCGTCGATGCACCTGCCAGAAACTCGACGCGCGCAGTTGAAACTCGCGCTCCCCCGCACGCTGCGTGATGAGCGGTGCTTTTGTGGTGTCTTTGTCACGGGATTCGAGCGCCACCATGCCACTATCAGCGTCGACCAGTGTGATTCCGCTGATGCCGGCAATCGTGACGGTCAACGGAGCAGATTCTTGAATGCGCCGCGTCGCCAGCGGAAGGCTGGTCACCGACACAACACGATGACTGCGGGTTGCGAATGGGCCCACGCGACCATCCGTGTCCACGTGCAGAAACTCGCGTGTTCGGTAGCCCACACCGTTTGTTTCGTCGTCACCAGGTGCTGACTCGACGGAGACTGGGACGTCAACCTTGGCCATACGAGAAAAGGAATCGGTGAGCACGAAGGCCTTCAGGTCTCGCTGATGAGCAAGGTCAATGTGTCCAAAGTCGGCGCCACCCGGTCGCTCGCTCGGGTCGCGGGTGATGGAGGCTTCGGCCCACACGTGCTCGCGACGATGCGGCGATGCGGTGAGTACCTCGAGCGTTTCGGCCCGCCAGAAGCTCTTTTGCGAATCCTCGGTGATGCGAGCTCGAACGCGCTCGCCCGGAATCGCATCCGTCACGAAAATGACGCGCCCGTCGTGCCGGGCAACAAATACGCCGCCGTGAGCCACATTGGTAATGTCGAGTTCGACCTCGGTGCCGACAAACCCCGCCGACTTAATCACGTAAGGACGGCGGCTTTGGGGTCGCGGACTCATGTCTTCGAGCATCCCACACTCCCACTCACACTTTCTCAGTAAGGAAGAAGTCCTCGCACATGCGCCTTTATCTCGCGTCAACTTCTCCCGCCCGCCTTGCGACATTGCGAGCTGCGGGTATCGAGCCCGTTGTCGTGCCGAGCGAGGTTGACGAGGACGCAGCCGTCGCTGCGGCCGAGCTCGAGCGCGGGCACGTTCTCGAACCAGCAGAAATGGTGTTGCTCCTTGCCCGCGCGAAAGCCGAGGCCGTCATCGCACCCGACATGCACGGCTTGGTGCTCGGCGGCGACTCCGCGTTCGTGCTCGATGGTGTGACGTATGGCAAGCCACATGAACCGGACATCGCCCGTGAGCGATGGCTCGCTCAACGCGGTCGCACGGGAGAATTGTTCAGCGGGCACTGGCTGATGCGCGTCTCCGACGGCACAATCATTGACGCGATCGGTGAGGTCGCCGTGGCAGCTGTCACGTTCGCCGATGACATTACGGATGCCGAACTCGATGCCTACATCGACTCGGGCGAGCCCCTTCAGGTGGCTGGCGCGTTCACCATCGACTCACTCGGTGGGCCCTTCATCACGCGCATCGACGGTGACCCCTCGACCGTTATCGGGGTGAGCCTGCCAACC
>JBMOEY010000002.1:0-60444 GCA_049314515.1 Microbacteriaceae bacterium | reverse complement strand
TCCTGGTCTCCGTTGTGGTCGGTCATGCTTACTTCTTTTCCTCATCCTCATCGACGACCTCGGCGTCAACGACATCCTCATCAGAAGCGCCGTCTTCCGCTTCGGGCTCTGCCGACGCATCGCCGGCCTGGGCCTGCTGATAGAGCGCGTCTCCGAGCTTGCCTTGGCTTTCGCTGAGCTTGTCGAACGCGGTCTTGACCGCGGCGTCGTCCTCGCCGGCGAGCGCCGACTTCAAGGCGTCGACATCTGCCTGAACTTCCGACTTGACGTCGTCAGGCAGTTTCTCGTCGTTCTCCTTGATGAGCTTTTCGATGGAGTACACCATCTGCTCGGCCGTGTTGCGCGTTTCAGCCGATTCGCGACGTGCCTTGTCTTCGGCAGCGTTCTCTTCGGCCTCGCGCACCATACGCTCGATGTCTTCTTTCGGAAGGCTCGAGCCGCCCGTGATTGTCATCGACTGTTCCTTACCCGTGGCCTTGTCTTTGGCAGACACGTGCACGATGCCGTTGGCATCGATATCAAAGGTCACCTCAACCTGCGGTACGCCACGAGGAGCCGGCGCAATGCCCGTCAGTTCAAAGGTTCCCAGCGGCTTGTTGTCGCGGGTGAATTCACGCTCGCCCTGGAAAACCTGAATCGACACAGCCGGCTGATTGTCATCGGCCGTCGTGAACGTTTCGGATCGCTTGGTCGGAATGGCCGTGTTGCGCTCGATCAGTTTTGTCATGATGCCGCCCTTGGTCTCGATTCCGAGGCTCAGAGGCGTGACATCGATGAGGAGGACATCCTTGCGTTCTCCACGAAGCACGCCAGCCTGCAGTGCGGCGCCCACGGCAACAACCTCATCTGGGTTGACGCCCTTGTTCGGCTCCTTGCCCCCCGTGAGGCTCTTCACGAGCTCGACAACGGCGGGCATGCGGGTCGATCCACCAACGAGAACGACGTGTGCGACATCCGCCACCTTCACGCCGGCCTCACGGATGACGTCTTCGAACGGCTTCTTCGTGCGGTCGAGCAGGTCGCTCGTCATCGACTCAAACTGAGCGCGAGTAAGCGTCTCGTCGAGGTTGGCCGGGCCATTCTCGGTGAGCGACAAATACGGCAACTGGATGTTCGTGGTCATCGACGACGACAGCTCTTTCTTTGCCTGCTCAGCAGCTTCCTTGAGTCGCTGCAAGGCAATCTTGTCCGTGCTCACGTCAACGCCCGTGGACTCCTTGAAACGCTTGATCAGGTGCTCGACGACGCGCTGGTCCCAGTCATCGCCACCGAGTCGGTTGTCACCGGATGTGGCGCGAACCTGAATGGTTGAGAAGTCATCATCTTTTCCTACTTCGAGCAACGAGACGTCGAACGTGCCGCCACCGAGGTCGAATACCAGGATGAGCTCGTCTTCTTTGCCCTTGTCGAGGCCGTATGCGAGCGCGGCGGCCGTGGGCTCGTTGATGATGCGCAACACGTTGAGACCCGCGATTTCTCCGGCGTCTTTCGTGGCCTGTCGCTCAGCGTCGTTGAAGTATGCGGGCACCGTGATGACGGCGTCCGTGACCGGCGCACCGAGGTACTGTTCCGCGTCTCGCTTCAGTTTGCCCAGAATTCGGGCGGAGATTTCTTGAGGGGTGTATTTCTTTTCGTCAATCGTGGTCGTCCAGTCCGTGCCGATGTGGCGCTTGACCGACGCAATGGTGCGATCGACGTTTGTGACGGCCTGGCGCTTCGATGGTTCGCCGACCAGCACCTCGCCGTCCTTGGTGAACGCAACGACCGACGGGGTCGTGCGGAAACCTTCGGCGTTGGCAATGACGGTGGGCTCGCCACCTTC
The DNA here is from genome assembly GCA_049314515.1 of Microbacteriaceae bacterium. Lineage (GTDB taxonomy): Bacteria > Actinomycetota > Actinomycetes > Actinomycetales > Microbacteriaceae > RFQD01. The sequence continues at coordinate 58,622 of JBMOEY010000002.1, read as the reverse complement.
GAGTACGGCGACGACCGAGTTGGTCGTTCCGAGGTCGATGCCTACTGCTCGTGACATGTGTGTTGTTCTCCTTTTTGTTCCCCCTCGACGAGGGAGAGACGTTATCTGACTCCAGTTCGATCGAGACTTGAGTCTTAGTGACTCAACTATGCCAGTTTGCGGTGCTGTGTGTCAAGCGCTGCACATAAACCTGAGTCCACATGGCTCAGGTTTTTTCGTGGCGCACGCAGTCTGCCTCGGTGCAGAGTGCGACACCTCGTCTTCACCTGTCGTTTGCAAGATAGTCAGAAGAATCTCTGGCGTGGCAGGTGCGGAAGTTCTCGAACAGGTCTACCCTCGTGGCATGAGCGAAGTCGCCACACCGCAACGAATTCCGCGCCGACAGGTTTTGAGCTGGGCCCTCTGGGACTGGGGTACCTCCGCATTCAGCGTGCTCATCACAACGTTTGTCTTCGCCCGATACATCGTGTCGGACTACTTCGTCGACCCCGCCACAGTGGCCGCCTACACAGCCAATGGCGGTGCAGACGGCTCCGGTCCAGCCAAGGTCGCCTATGACGCCGCCGTGGCAGATCTCACAAGTGCCGTGGGGTGGGCATTGGGTATCGGTGGCCTCGCGATTGCCCTCATCGCACCAGTTCTTGGCCAACGATCCGATGCCGGGGGTCGCCGCAAGCTGTGGCTCGGAATCAATACCGGCGTGGTCATTGCGGTCACCATCGCCATGTTCTGGGTTGAAGGCGCGCCCCAATTCTTCCTACTCGGGGTGGTGCTGCTCACCATCGGCAACGTGTTCTACGAAATTGCCAACGTGAACTACAACGCGATGCTGCTGCAAGTTTCCACGCCCAAAAATATTGGACGGGTCTCTGGCTTCGGCTGGGGAATGGGGTACGTCGGAGGCATTGTGGTCTTGCTTCTCGCGTTAGTTGGATTCGTGCTCGGCGACCCGCCCTACTGGTTTGGCGTCACGAGCGAACTCGGCATGAACATCCGCGCCATTGCCCTTCTCGCGGCAGGATGGTCGCTGATCTTTGCGATTCCCGTTCTCATCTGGGTGCCGGCAAACACGGCCGTTCAGCCCGGCAGAATCGGCCTCTGGGCTTCCTACCGCAAGCTTTTCCTGACCATCCGGGACCTCTTCCGCAATGATCGTCAGACGTTCTACTTCTTGCTCGCCAGTGCCGTCTTTCGGGATGGATTGGCCGCCGTCTTTGCTTTTGGCGGAATTCTCGCGGGTGCGGTTTTTGGGCTCTCCAATACCGAGGTGATTCTTTTTGCTGTTGCCGGAAACCTGGTTGCCGGAATCGGAGTTTTCTCTGCCGGATGGTTTGATGACAAGTTCGGCGCCAAGAGAGTCATCATTTGGTCACTCATTGGGCTCATCGTCACGGCAATCGTGCTGTTTTTCGCCCACGACGGAGGAGCCCTGGCGTTCTGGATCGGCGGACTGGTGCTGAGTCTCTTTGTTGGCCCGGCGCAGTCGTCGAGTCGGGCCTACTTGGGTCGACTCGCCCCCGCTGGTGGCGAAGGAGAGCTCTTCGGGCTGTACGCCACGACGGGGCGCGTCATTAGTTTCCTTGCACCCACGGCATTTGCCGTCTTTGTAACGGTTTTCGGCGCGACATACTGGGGAATCCTCGGCATCGCCCTCATATTGCTCATCGGGCTCTTGCTACTCGTGCCTCTGCATCCGCGCTTTAAGCGCTAGGGACGGCGGCCCAGCGCCACATCATCAGAATGGTCACCCCAAAGCCGACCAAAAAGTTGATAGCTAGAAAAAAACGCCAGCCGCCGTGTGCCCGCTCGCACTCGTCATCGGCGAGCGACCGGTAGGGCCAACACATGCCGATATAGGGGATGGCAAAGAAGGCGGCGTAGAAGACCGGCCACGATTGCGTCCAGCCAAACCCGGCGGCGGTCGCAAGCAAAACTCCGGCGAGCGCGTACTCGGCAATAGCCAACCTTGTCGTCATTTTTGCGCCGAGCGCAGTCGCAATGGACGAGAGTTTCGCGTCGCGATCCGCCTTGATGTCTTGCACCGCGCCGAAAGCGTGTGAAGCCGTTCCCCACAGGAAAAACGCAATCAAAATCAACCACAGTGCGGGAGTGAAGGCGGCGCCGGCCAAAACCAGCCCGTAAATGGCAGGGCTAACGAAATGGGTGCTCGACGTGACGGAATCGACGAAGGGTATCTCCTTAAACCGAAGGCCCTTGATTGAGTAAGCAACAACAGCGAAGAGGCTGACGGCGAGCACAATCCATGACTGTGGATTTCCCAGCACAACGAGGGCAACCACAAAGGGAACCGTGACGATGATTACGGCCCACAGCATGGGGCGGTGATACCGCTGGGCCAGTACAGCGCCCTCGACACCGCCTTTCCGAGGATTCCGCATGTCCGACTCATAATCAAAGACATCGTTAATCCCGTACATTGCGACGTTGTAGGGAATCAAAAAAAACAACGTGCCGATAACAAAGACAACGTCGATTTGGCGTGCAGTCATGAGGTAAGCGGCGGCGAACGGAAAAGCCGTGTTTACCCATGACAATGGACGAGACGAGACAAACAGTGTCTTGAGGAAGGTCATTTCGAAGCCTTCCTTTTGCCCAAAACCGAAACGCACGAAACGATAATGACAACCGCAATCGTGTAGGCAAAGTCTTCTATCGGCGCCAGCCCGATCCGCACACCCGAAATGCGTGAGTCGTCATAGGCAACCAACCCGGCTCCGATAATCACGTTGTCGAAGACGGCGGTCATCGCCAGTGTAACAATCAGCGTCAACCCCGTGGCGCGCCACGGCATCCGAGAGCGGACACGCAACGCCGTGATCGCCAACAGAATCATTGTGGCTCCGAGGAAGACGATGTTGAGAGCGACGTAGGTCATGCGGCTCCCTTACTCGAATCGGGATCTTTCTTCTCCGTCACCTTTTGTGCGGCACCAAAAACATTCAACGTCACGTAACTCAAGAGGGAAAGAAAAAAGAGTTCCTCGATCGGAATCTCGGGGGCCACTACTACGCCGGTCATCCACGACGATTCGCCGCGAAAGAAAATGCCACTCGCGACACCCGCGACATCCCAGGCGAGCAGGAATGCAATGCCAACTACCATCGCGATGGCTGATCGGCGGGCATCGCGCCAAAAGCTCAATCTAAAACGTCGGTCCAGCAGAATCATGCCGGCGAGGGAAATCAGGAGAGCGCCAAGATAAACAAACGTCATCGATCTACCGTGGGGAACAAAGGCTCGGGGAGTGGCTCGGTCGAGGTATCTCCTCGCAGTCGTTTCACCAGTACTTCAGCACTGATGAGGCACATCGGGAGCCCAATGCCAGGAATCGTTGAACCGCCAACGTAGAAGAGACCGTCGACCTTCTTACTCACATTTCCGGCTCGGAAAAAGGCGCTCTGTGAAAGCACGTGGCTAGGACCCAGTGCGGTTCCTCGCCAAGCGTTGAGGTCAGCGACAAAATCCGCCGGGCCGACCGTGCGCCGCACAATGATTCGCTCAGCCAGGTCGGGAATTCCTGCCCACTCGCCGATTTGAGCAATAACGCGGTCGGCAACTTCTTCAACGACTTTGTCCCCTGCCCCGTCGATTCCCCCGCGACCAAGAGTGGGGTCTGCCGGAACTGGGATCAGGATAAAGAGGTTTTCGTCGCCCGACGGCGCGACATTCTTATCGGTTGCGCTCGGCATACAGACGTACACCGAGGCGGGATCCGGGATGGACGTGGGGGCGTTGAAGATGCGTCCGAAATTGTCATTCCAGTCGGGGGTGAAGAAGAGATTGTGGTGGATAAGCTGCGGAATTCGGCCCTTGACACCCAAATACACCAGCACCGCACTGGGTCCAGGAACTCGTTTGTCCCACCACGCCTGGTCATATGTCTGAAGCTCACGCGGCAACAATGACGTTTCCGAGAAGTGCAGGTCAGCCGCCGAGACAACGATGTCTGCGTTGAGGGTCGTTCGTTGCGTGCCACTCACGTATTCGACTCCCGTGACGGCGGCCTTGTGCGTGCGTGACGCCGAGTTGACGCTGGTCAGGATGCGCGTAACCGGCGCGTTGGTCAGAATCGTGACGCCCTCATCCCGGGCGAGTTTCTCAATCGTCTGGATTACTCGATTGAACCCGCCGTCTGCATAGAGAACTCCGTCTTCTAAGTCGAGATAGCTCATCAGGTGGTACATGCTGGGAGTGATGAAGGGTGAGGATCCCAAAAACACGGCCGGGTAACCAAGTATTTGTCGCAAGCGCGGGTCGCGCACATGACGGCCGGCAAACTCCGCAAGCGATACTCGCAGCAGGCGAATTAGTTTTCCAGCCCGACGCAACACGTCTCCGCGGACAAGTGGCCCAAACTTTTCGAAGCTGGTGTAGAGAAAGCGCTTCTTTGCAATTTCGTAGGTATCCCGAGCTGAGTCGAGATACTTTTCCATCTTTGGACGGCTTCCGGGTTCGAGCTCCTCGAAAAGCAGGAGGTTAGCTTCGCGATCGGCACGCACATCGACGGGACGGGACGGGAACTTCTGGTCTTCGTCGAACAGCACACGATAGCCGGGATCGAGTTTCGAAAGCGAAATCTGCTTTTCGCTGGAGGTGCCAAGCAACTTGTAGAAGTGATCAAATACTTCCGGCATGAGATACCAGGATGGGCCCGTGTCAAAGCGGAATCCATCTTTTTCCCACGTTCCGGCACGTCCACCGACGGCACCATTGGCTTCACACAGCGTGACGTCGTATCCGTCTCGCGCGAGCAACGCCGCTGAGGCAAGTCCCGCAATACCTCCACCAATCACTACGACCGTCTTCGCCATCAGGACACCTTTCCACACCAGGCCGCCACAGCCAGCCAGAACTTTGTGAATGTCGGGACACTGACGCGGGTAGTCCGAAGCTTAGCTGCCGGGGTGGATGCGATTCGGCGATTGAGTGCGGCAAACAGCGACTGTGCGAGGGCGACAGCACGTCGGCTCGACCGCGGCAAATCGGGAATGATTGAGCGCGCGTGTGCCAAATCCTGCTCAATGTTTGCGACGAGTTGTGCCTTGTCTGCATCGGTCAGGTTTTCTAAGTCGACGCCGGGGAAATAGCTACGGCCAAGGTGATCAAAATCTGCGGAAAGGTCTCGAAGAAAGTTCACCTTCTGAAAGGCGGCGCCAAGTGCGCGGGCGCCGCGCACGAATTTCTCGTGCTCTTTTGCGGTCGTAGGGCGCTCGCGCAGAAAGGCCTGTAGGCACATGAGTCCGACTACCTCGGCTGAGCCATAAACGTAACGGTCGAATGACTCGGGATCGTGCGTTGCCTCGGTGACATCCGCTCGCATCGACGCAAAGAACGGGCGCGTGAGGTCGACCCGGATGTCACACCGTCGAGCGGTGAGCGCGAAGGCATGAATGATGAGGTTGGTGCTGTACCCGCTCTTCATCGCGGCTTCAGTTTCACGCTCAAATTCATCGAGCTGCGCACGCACTTTTGAGGCGCTGAGTCCCGCCTCGGCCGCAACCCCGTCGACGATCTCGTCGGCGATTCGCACGAGGCCGTAGACGTTCTCCACGTCTTGCCGCACACCCGCGCCCAGGAAAGTTGTGGCCAATGAAAACGACGTCGAATACTCGTGAATAACGAGAGTCGCGGTTTGTTGCGCGATGCGGTTGTAAAGGTCGGTCTGCGCGGTCATGCGCGACCCTCATGGGTAGGCTGGAGAGGCACGTTCCCACCCTAATCGTGAAGGACACATTGCTGTGACTAGTCCGCTGGCGACAGAGTTTGTTGTGTTGCTCGACGATTCCGGAACGCCCATTGGTCAGCACGACAAAGCGACGGTTCATTCCTCGGATACCCCGCTGCACCTAGCTTTTTCGTGTCACGTTTTCAACTCCGAGGGCCTCCTCTTGGTCACTCGTCGGGCCTTGAGCAAGAAGGCGTGGCCCGGAGTCTGGACAAACTCGTTTTGTGGACATCCAGGTCCCGGTGAGTCGGTCGAGGAGGCAATTTTTCGCCGGGCAAAGCGCGAGTTGAACATCGAGGTTCTCGACGTGCGCTCGGCACTCCCCGATTTTCGGTATCGCGCCGTCGATGCGTCGGGAGTAGTAGAGAACGAAATTTGCCCGGTTTATACAGCCACGACCACCTCCGTGCCATTACCGGCTGACGACGAGGTCGCCGAATTCTTCTGGGCAGACCCGGTGGCCCTCGTGGACGCCGTGACAGCCACGCCGTGGGCCTTCAGTCCGTGGCTAACTTTGCAACTTCCCGCTCTGGCCGCGGCCGGTTTGCTGAATCGCTAAGGGCTAGCCTCCGGCGGACCCCGCGTCCGTCACACTGACGTCCGAACGTTGAAAGTTCATGAACGATCGGGACGCCGTCGGGCCACGCTGTCCGTGATAACGGGATTTGTAATCGGCAGAACCATATGGCTTCTCTGCCGGTGACGACAGCCGGAAAAAGCAGAGCTGACCGATTTTCATGCCGGGCCACAGCTTTATTGGAAGCGTCGCCATGTTCGACAGCTCGAGAGTGACGTGACCGCTGAATCCGGGATCGATGAACCCCGCAGTGGAGTGGGTGAGAAGACCCAGCCGACCCAGTGAACTCTTACCTTCAAGTCGTGCCGCAACGTCGTCGGGGAGCGTGACTTGCTCGTAGGTGGCCCCCAACACGAATTCACCGGGGTGCAAGATGAAGGGCTCGTTCGGCGCAACCTCGATCAGTCGAGTCAGTTCGGGTTGATCTTCGGCCGGATCAATAAACGGATACTTGTGATTGTCGAACAGCCGAAAATAGCGATCAATACGAACGTCGATGCTCGACGGCTGAATCATCGCCGGGTCGTAGGGTTCGAGGGCAACCCGACCGGACGCGAGCTCGGCACGGATATCTCGGTCGGAAAGAAGCATAGGCAAAAGTCTAGTCAGCGCCGTAACGAACGGTGCTCCGCCGTCTAAGAAGGAAGCGGGGCGTCGTCGTCAGCAAAGCCGGGACTTTCCGAAGAGATGCCCGCCATGAAACGTTCGACGTCGGGGTCGACAATCACGTCGGATGGTCGTAGTCCGCGCGCAAGGAACAGCCCGTCGAGCGACGTGATTCGACTGAGGGCAACGTAGGTCTGCCCCGGCGCGAATGTGCGGCTTCCCAGGTCTATCAGGGCTCGGTCGTACGTTTGCCCCTGTGATTTGTGAATCGTCACGGCCCATGCCAGCCGAAGTGGAAACTGGGTGAACTCCGCAACAACGTTGCGAGAAAGTTCTTTTGACTCGGCGTCATAGCTGTATTGGTATTGCTCCCACGTCGCGGGTTCAACTTCGTATTCGTGTTCGTCGCCGTACCGGTCCTCCACGATGACCTTTATTTTTTCACCAAGGTGGCTGACGGTTCCCATCGTGCCGTTAACCCATCGCTGTTCCGAATCATTGCGCAAAAACATGACGCGGGCCCCAACCTTCAGGGTGAGATTCTCTTCCGCAGGAAACGAGTTCACTTTGAAATCGCCGTTGATGTCTGCTTCTGCCGTGAGGGCACGACCGCCCAACGTCGCCAACCGGTCGGCGTTAATCTTGTTGACCTTCTCGTTCGTAGTACACAGGGTCATGATGTCCAAGTCAGGCACGGGTCGTGCCCCAGCGCGATTCAGCGCCGTGCCGATTTCCTCATCCACGCGACCGTGCCGAACCGCGTTGAGCATTCGTTTGAAATCGTCGTCACGTTGACGGTGAATTTCTGAAAGTTCACGACTGACGAGGGCAGTCTCCATCCACACTTTTGCATCAAAGAACCACGTCGATGCGTAATTGTCTGCAAAATACTGACGCTCTTCAGTCGTACGCGGCGGAACCGGTGCGAGTTGATAAGGATCTCCAAACATGATGACTTGAACCCCGCCAAAGGGTTCCCTGCGACGGTGGCGGGCCTCGCGCAGCACCCGATCAATCCCGTCCATCACGTCCGCGTTGACCATAGAAATTTCGTCGATGACGAGAGTCTCTATTGCCTGAAGCATTTTTCTTCGTGGCGCCGTGATCGTGAGGTCTTGGTTGGCAATGAGTCCAATCGGTAAGAAGAACAAAGAATGGATGGTCTGGCCCTCAACATTGAGGGCTGCCACACCGGTAGGTGCGCACACGGCCACTTTTTTCTCGGTCGTGTCCGTGAAGTAGCGTAGGAGATGAGACTTACCGGTGCCCGCACGCCCGGTGATGAACATGTGGGCGTTCGTCCCCTCCATGTGATCAAACAATGCTTGTTGCTCTTCGGAAAGTTCCGCTGTCATCAAGGCCCCTCATCTGCATTCCGTGCAAGTCTCCCAGTGTACGACGCCCACTTCATTCCACCCGAAACACCGTGACCGTAGGTGGGTAGGATGACGCACGTGGGATTGGGTTCGAACACGCAGCGGTTCGTGAAGCCGCCGCGGGCTGAGCTCATCGCTCTTCTGACGGTTGCCGCTCTTCTCCTCGGTGGTGTCATTGCGGCAGGTTTGTCGTTAGGCCGAGATGTTTTTAGTGCCTCCGCGTTTGTGGCTCAGTACCTGCGCGCCGTGGCCGACCGCGATATCGAGACGGCGCTATCCATTCCCGGTGTTCTTCCCGCCGGCGTAAATCGTGATGAGTTTCTGAACCAGCCGAAAAACGTCCTGCTCACTTCAGCGGCAATCTATTCGGATCTCAAATTCACAGTCATCCGCGACGAGGAACGAGACGGCATCCATCACGTTTTTGCGCAGAATTCCGAAGCAGGGTCACGGGACATCGAATTTTTGGTCGCTGCAACCGGACGAAATGCCGGCCTTTTTCCGCAATGGACTTTCGTGTCATCGCCTCTGGGCTCCATTGACGTCGTAACGACACACGCGACCTTTTTTTCCGTAAACGGCTTTGGGCCGATTGATCTCGCGTCGGTCACGACGTCGGTATTTCCGCAAGACTTCGCGGCACACGGCACGTTCGCCGTCTTCACTCCCGGCACTTACGTTCTTGAGACCACGTCGTCGTCCCTTACATCGAAACCCGTCACTCTCTCGCTCACTCAACCCGGTTCCGAAGGAAAAGCAGAGATCATTGCAGAGCCAACAACCGCGTTCATTACGCGTGTGCAAAATGAGGTAAATCAGTTCTTTGAAGACTGTGTGCGCCAGCGGGTGCTGCTTCCTGCCGGTTGCCCATTCGGTATTTCTGTCGAAAACCGGATATCCGGCAAGCCACAATGGGGAATTGTCAATCGGCCAAACCTGGCCCTTCGGCCTGGGGAATCTGGCTGGGAGATTATCCCTGCCGTGTGGACGCTCTCATTCGATGCGGAAATCCAGTCGCTGTTTGACGGAAGCATCTCGACCGTTCACGAGGAAATCCCCCTCACGATTGGGGGTCGCGTGGTCCTTACCGCCTCGGGAGACGTTTCCGTCACTATCGACCGCGTTGACTAGTTGGGTCGACTCGGACCGGACATCTTCTGCAGCATCGCGTTGTACGCCTCCAGTTCGGCGTCATCTGTTCGATCCGCTTGGCGATCGAGACGCCGGGCAACTTTGCTGTCGTTTCGACTCCATTGAATCGCGATCACAAGTGCCAGAACGGCGTTGGGTATTTCGCCGACGCTCCACGCAATGGCGCCGCCTGCGGACTGATCTTCCAACGGCGTCGGACCCCACGTTCGTCCCATCGCACCATACCAATCAGCGAGAAGCAGTGCCTGTCCGCTCATGATGGTGAGTCCAAAGAACGCGTGAACCGTCATCGCAATCAGGAGCTGAACAAGTCTGAATGGGTAGGGCAATCGCTTCACCCCGGGGTCTATCCCGATGAGGCTCTGCACAAAAAGATAACCAGCGAGTAAGAAGTGGATGACCATCCACTCGTGACCAATGTGATTCGTAATTGCCCAGCGCAATAGCCCCGTGTAATAGAAAAACCACAAAGACCCAACGAAGTTAATGGTCGCAAAAATAGGATTCGAAATAACCTGCGCAAAACGGGAATGAACGGCAACCAGAATCCACTCCCTGGCTCCCCGGCTCGAATCGGTGCGCTTCTCGATAGCTCGCAGCGCGAGAGTGACGGGAGCGGCCGGAACCAAAAGGAGGGGAACAACCATGCCCAGGGCCATATGCCCCAGCATGTGCTGACTGAACAGTACGTGCTCGTACGCGTTGATGCCACCATTCGTAATCCAAAACAATAAAACGAGACCGGCTGTCCATGAAATGGTTCGGAGTACCGGCCAGGAATCCCCTCGCCGCCGCAGTCGAAGGGTTCCCGCGATGTAAAAGAAAATCCCAAAAGCGCAAACGGCAAGCCAGATGGGGTCGATACGCCATGCCGAGATGTAGGTCGACCACGTCAATTCAGGTGGCAAAAGCTCACCGGTGAGAATCTCCGCGGGTGTTGGCACGGCGAGCGTCGCCTCGGAGATCGGCGACGGAGTCCGGGCGAGCCCGGCCGCAATGCCCGTCACTGCACCCAGAACGGCAAGTTCTACGGTGATGAACCACGCGTATCCCCGTCGGGCCCTCGCCAAAAAGAACCACCTGTGCCATGCGCCAAAAATAAATAACGAGGCAAGTGCGAGTGCCTTGAGGATGATGAGCGTTCCGTATGGTGACGAAAGGGCTTCCCACGAGCCCAGGCGAACGGCGGCATTGATGAGTCCGGAGCCGCCCACGACAATGAAGGAAATGAGCGCGAGTGTCGAATACCGGCGCACGATGGAATTCCGCTCGGCATGAGACTCGCCACTCGCCACGAATATCAGCGTCAGGAGGCCGCCCATCCATACAGCCACGAAAACGACGTGGAGCAACAGGGAATTGGTTGCGATGTCATGCGCCGCGGCGTCGGCGGAGTGTCCTTGAAGTGCCAACGGAACCAGCGTGCCGAGAGAAACGAGGCCGACAAAAAACAAGGTGGTTTGGCGAGACACCGCTATGCACAGCACAGAAGTGATAGCGGCGCTCAGCGTCACAATCAGCCACGCCTGACCCAGGCCAACTTGGGTCAGAAAAAACCCCAGTTGTTGACCGAACTCAGGTGTGGTCGAGAAGCCACTTTGGCTGACATTCATGAACGACAAGACAGCGGCCGACGACGCACTCACTGTTGTTGCGATTCCCGCGCTCGCGGCGATATCGATGGCTCCTCGATAGCCCGAATGGCCGTGCGGAATTGCCCAGAGGGCCAACACAATAGAACCGATCACAACCGAGGCGCTCAGATAAACAATGAGCGTGGCGGTCGTCAACGCGATGGGAACCATGGGGTCTCCCGGAGCGCCGCGGAGTGCGCCACCGATGGAAAACGCCAGCCACACTCCGAATCCTGCAGAAAACAGCAAAGCGCCGGGGGCTGCAATTCGAACCCAGCGCGTCATGACTCCAGCCTACGCACGCACAGTATGGCTTAACGACGTGAGGACCACCCCCCTCAAGGGGATAGTCCTCACGAAGTTGAGTAAGAAAACTTACTTGACGGCTGCCTTCAGTTTGCTACCGGCGGCAATCTTCACTGAGTTGCTCGCGGCAATCTGAATGGTGGCACCCGTCTGCGGGTTGCGTCCCTGGCGAGCCGCGCGTGCGGTCCGCTCGAACGAGATGTAGCCGGGAATCGTGACCTTGCCGCCCTTGGCGACCTCAGCCGAGACAACCTCGAACATCGCGTCAATGACGCCACCAACGGTAGCTGCCGACTGGCCAGTCTTGGCTGCAATTTCTGCAACCAGTTCAGACTTGTTAAGAGCCATGGGGTGTCCTCCTGGACCTGTTAACGGGAACGAGTGGAGCCATGCGGCCCTTCGCAAATCAACCGTGTGGCTGACCTGCCCTAAAAGTTACCAGCTGGACTTGCGAATACCCGGTAACTCACCGTGGTGCGCCATTTCACGGAAACGGACACGCGAAATGCCGAATTTGGTGAGAACACCACGCGGACGGCCATCGATAGCGTCACGACTGCGAACCCGAATGGGGGATGCGTCGCGAGGGAGCTTTTGCAATCCCACGCGAGCCGCCTCGCGTGACTCGTCCGTTCCCTGTGGGTCAACCAGAGCCTTCTTCAGTTCCAGTCGCTTTGCCGCGTAACGCTCGACAATAACCTTGCGTTGCTCGTTGCGAGCAATTTTGCTCTTCTTAGCCATTTAGCGCTCCTCGCGGAATTCGACGTGCTTGCGCACAACGGGATCGTACTTTTTGAGCACGAGACGGTCAGGGGTGTTGCGACGATTCTTGCGGGTCACATACGTGAAGCCCGTGCCCGCAGTCGACTTCAGCTTGATGATGGGACGAATGTCCTGTTGCTTTGCCATTAGATTTTCTCCCCACGTGCGAGAAGGTCCTTCACGACGGACTCGATTCCGCGAGCATCGATAACTTTGATGCCCTTTGCAGAGAGAGTGAGCGTCACATTACGACGAAGTGACGGAACGAAGTACGTCTTCTTCTGAATGTTGGGGTCGAACCGGCGCTTCGTGCGACGGTGCGAGTGTGAGATGTTGTGACCAAAGCCGGGAACGGCTCCAGTTACTTGACAGGTCGCAGCCATGTCTGATTTCCTCCTACCGTGACGCGATGCGCCACCCAAGATTTCTTGTCTGCAGTACTTTGTCGGCTCTCGCCGGAAAAACCGCGAACTGCCCGAGGGAATTTCGAACAGCCAGTGTGAAAGTCTAGCCCGAAACGGTGCGGGGTTGCGAATCGCCCACTGAGCTGCGTGAAACAGAGCACTCTGCGCAGAGCCCATAAATGTCTAGAACGTGTCCCACCTCACTAAATCCGTGTTCTGCGGCTGAAGTTCGCGCCCACTCCTCCACCACGTCCGCGCGCACCTCCACGGTCAATCCACACTGCTGACAAACCAGGTGATGGTGGTGTCCCGAGGTCGAACATCCTCGAAATAGCGTTTCCCCGCTGGGGGCCACCACGGTGTCGGCGGCGCCCGAAGTCGCAAGTTCGTTGAGTGCTCGGTACACCGTCGCCAAACCAATGCGGGACCCCGCCGTTCGCAGCGCCGCATGGAGTGCTTGAGCGCTCACGAACCCTTGCTCTGCACCCAATGCAGCTCGCACCGCAATTTTCTGCGAGGTCATGCGTTTCGTTGGCGCACTCATGCCGTTCGCCTCCCCCGGTTGATCAGGGCCGCAAAAACGTAAACCGCGCACGCCACAACAGCGACGGATGCGCCGGCAGCAAACCCCCACCACCGTGAAATCAGCAGACCGATGACTCCCGAGGCAACCGCAAGTGCCGGTGCGAGGACGGCCATGCCGCGAAGGGTCGACGTCAACTCACGAGCGGCCGCGGCCGGAGCGGCAATAAGACTGATCGTCAACAGCGCTCCCAGCGCCGGCATCGTCGCGACAACGGTCGCCACCGTCAAAGCAAGCAAGATTGACTCGGCCAGCCACGGCCGCATGCCGCTCACGCGATACCCTTCCGAGTCAAAAAGATAGAACTCAAGACGCCGTCCGAAGGATGCCAATGTGGCAATGGTGCCCAAAAGAACGGCGAGAAGCACGACGAGATCCATTTCTGTGCTCGCTAATACCGACCCGAACAAATACGCGTCCAGCCGGAGTGGAACAACCGGGTTGACCGCTTGCAAAAGAATTCCGATTGCAAATCCCGCCGTCAATACGACACCGGTTGCGGCTTGAAGAATTGCGGGTCGGAGTCGGCCCACCACGCTCAGCAACGCGAGGATTATCAGGCTTGCCCCCAGCGCACCGAGCTGCACGGATAGACCGAGGAGCACAGCGACGACCGCCCCGGGGAACGTTGCATGAGTCAATGCTTGAACAAAGAGCACGCGGCGACGTAACAAGATAAACGTTCCGGCAAGACCCGAGAGCGCGCCGGCTAATGCAATCGCCACGAGGGCGCGGTCAAAATACGTCATCGGCGCACTCTCACAAGCAGGGTGACGAGATACACGCCAACGAACATCAAAGCGACGGTTGCGCCCCCGGGAACGGGAACATCCACGGCGAACGACACGGAAATCGCGACAAGGATTCCGGTAACGCTTGCCGTCACAGCAATCAAGAGTGACACGATAACCATCGTGGAAAACCGTTTGGCGACCAAGCGAGCTGCCGCCCCCGGAACAATCAGGAGGGCCAACACGAGGAGGTTGCCAACAGCTACGGATGCGGAAACAACGACGAGTGCGATGCAGAAGTTGAGCGTGAGATTAGTGAGCACCCCTCGATATCCGGCTCCCTGGGCACCTTCGGGATCAAACGCGGTGAATACTTGCGCACGGTAGGTGATGAGCAACAACACGGCCGCGATGCCACAGGCCAGGCCTGCAAGGCCGGCTTCGGTTGCTGTCACGGTGAACAAGTGCCCAAAAAGCAGAGTCTCAATCGACGTGGTTATGCCGCCGGTGCCAGACACAATCAGAACTCCAAGTCCGAACATTCCGGAAAGTGTGATGGCGGTTGCGATATCCGACGACAGTCCAGCCCCGGACAGATACGTCAAAACAACGGTTGCCACCAGACCGGCAATAAATGCGCCCGGTAACAGGCCCGGATTTCCCGCAATGACGAATCCCGCGGCAAGACCAGGGAAAACCGCGTGAGTGAGTCCATCAGACACGAACTCGAGTCCCCGCAAATTGATAAATACTCCGACGAGACCAGAAACCATTGCGAGTGGGATGATCACGGCAAACGCGTGCAGCGCAAAGGGCAGTCGCAGGGTTGCAAGCACGAGTTCGAAAGCGTTCATGTCAGTGCCCGTGGTGACTCGAGATAATGACGGTGCCGGCGTCAGCGGCGAGTTCGATGCTCGGGAACACTCTGCCAAGATTCTTCATCGTCAAGGTCTGCGCCACGGGTCCGAACGCCTCTACTTTGCCCTCATTGAGCAAGGCGGCCGTGTCACACACGTCGCGAGCCAAGTCGAGATCGTGAGTAGTCAGAACGATTGCCGCACCAGATCTCTTGAGCCGGACAAGCGTTCGCGTGAGGGACTCGCGGTTGGGCTTATCCAATCCGTTGAACGGTTCATCAAGGAGCAGAATCTTTGGCTGGTTTGCGAGTGCGCGGGCCAAAATTGCGCGCTTTTGCTGCCCCCCACTCAAATTTGCGAAAACGGTCTCCGCGTGATCCGTTAGGTCGGTCACTGCAAGCGCAGCTGACACCGCAACTCGATCAACCTGTCTCATGCGACGCCACCAGCTCAAGCGACGATATCGACCCATTTCGACTGCTTGACGCAGTGTCACGGGGAAGCTCGCGTCATATGTTTCCGCCTGTGGCAAGTAACCAACGAGCATCGCTGTCTCGCCTGTACGCTGCCGGCCCGAAAACAAGAGTGCTCCCCTCATCGGTTCCAGCAACCCCGCTATGGATCGAAGAATCGTTGATTTACCCGAGCCATTTGAGCCGATGAGTGCCAGGGCCTCACCGGCCGCTACCGTGAGATTAACTCCGGCAACCGCGACGACGTCGTCGTAGCCAAAGTCTGCGTCCCGAATCTCTATGAGCGGATTAGTCATGTGTGAGCTCCTGAGGAAGGGGGAGTAGTCGGACGCCCCAAGCGAGCGCAAGGAGCGAAACGTTGTGGATGGTCGCCGAGATGTAACTCTCGGCCCCACTACCTTGCGGACCCAGTGTGTCCGAGTACAACGAATCTTCGCCCGCGAAGACGCGAATTCCCGCCTCATTCGCGACCGTTTGCGCCAATTTGGGGGAGATGGAACTTTCGGCAAAAATGGCGCGGACGCCGGTTCGGCGAATTTTGGCGATAAGGGCGTCGAGGTCTGCGGCACTGGGCTCCGCGTTGTCGTCGAACTCGGGGATTATCGAGCCGACAAGGATGATGTTGTAGGCCGAGACAAAGTAGGTAAACGCGTCGTGGTTTGTCACCAGGAGTCTTCGTTCGGAGGGCACCTGCGCGAATGTGGCCCGAATCCAGGCATCGAGTGCCTGTAGCTGATGGTCGTACGCTTCGGCGTTGCGCGCAAGAGCCGAGCCTTGGGACGGTTTTATCCTCGCCAATTCGATTGCGATGTGGTTCGTCATTTTTTGCGCGTTTGCAGGGTCTGTCCAGACGTGAGGATCAATGACTCCGTCGCGAGATTGTGGTGTCACATCTCGCGACGCCACGATGAGGGTGCCGGAAAATCCCGACGCACTGAGGGCGTCGTCCAACCAGGGCTCAAGGCCCTCGCCGTTAACGATGAGTGCATCCGCCACACTGAGTTCGAGTAGGTCTCGAGCCGAGGGATCAAAGGCATGTGCCGACTGATTCGCTTGCAGTAACGCGAAGACACTGCCCGTGCCCCCCACTACCTGCCTCGTAATGTCTGTGACCTGAGTTGTGGTGGTGACAATTCGAAAATCCGAAGTTTTTTCTGCACCGCAGCCGCTCAAAGACCCGGTAATCAACGCCGCGCAGATCAGGAGCCCAATGCGCCGCACAATTCTGTGGTCGATTCGGTGCATGAGTTGACTGTATTCTTATTGAGAATCATTGTCAATTTGGTCTGTCGCGTGCATGAAATCGCGGCCGCCCGCAATCAGACATGCCCAACAGTAAAATCGGGTCGTGGCAATTCCAAAAATAGCGCTCTACTATGCCTTCGCTCCCGTGGGGGACCCGGAAGCAGTTCGGCTGTGGCAATTGCAGCTCTGCGAATCTCTCGGTCTGCGCGGTCGCATCATCGTGTCCCCGCACGGTATCAATGGAACTGTCGGCGGGACCGTGGAGCACGTCAAGCGTTACGTGCGTAAGACAAAGCAATACTCTGCCTTCGCCAACCTGGACGTCAAATGGAGCGACGGCACGGGTCTCGACGCGGATGGGTGCAGTGTCGACTTTCCTCGGCTCAGCGTGAAATCGCGGCACGAAGTGGTGAGTTTTGGCGTACCCGACGAAATTGAGGTGGATGCGACAGGAATTGTCGGAGGTGGAACCAAACTCAGTCCAGCAGAGGTTGACCAACTGGTTGCACAACGCGGCGATGAGGTGGTCTTCTTTGATGGCCGGAATGCGTTCGAGGCCGAAATTGGACACTTCAAGAATGCGGTCATCCCGGATGTCGCCACGACCCGGGATTTCATTGCCGAGCTAGAAAGCGGAAAGTACGACAATCTCAAGAACAAGGCGGTCGTGACGTATTGCACGGGCGGGATTCGGTGCGAAGTACTCACCCCACTGATGCGAGCTCGCGGGTTTACCGAGGTCTATCAGATCGACGGAGGCATCGTCCGATACGGCGAAGCACGGCGTAACGAAGGACTGTGGGAAGGTTCCCTCTACGTTTTTGACGGTCGCATCGCCGTTGACTTTGGCCCCGGGGCTGCCCAGCTCGCGCGCTGTCGCGTGTGTGGCGAACCGACAAGCCACATGGCAAATTGTCGGGAACAATTCTGCCGAAAACGATTCGTGTGCTGCATCGCCTGCGAAGCCTCGAATCCAGCCTGCGCGACCCACGCCGACTTCTCAGATTCAGGTCAGTCGACGCAAACTACGGCCCGCGCCCTATCGAGCGCTGGTGAGGGATGATGTCAGCGCTGACACGAGCGAATCAATAGCCCCATCGGGGGTCGTGGCGTCCACCCGCACTCCGGCGTGACGGGCATCCGAGGCAGTTCGTGGACCGAGGGCCAAGACGAACGTCTCGCGCGGGATGTCGCCGAGTTGAGCCGCGATTTCTTCCGCGACACTGCCTGACGTCACTAACACCGCATTGAATTCACCGCGCCGAACCTGCTCGATCACATCCTGGTCGATTGGAACCCCCACGGTCCGGTACGCGATAACAGAGCGAACGTCGTGTCCGATTCGCTTGAGGCCGTCCGTGAGAATGGGCACGGCCACCTGTGAACGCAGGGTCAAGATTCTCAGGGGAACAACCCCGCCTGTGGCTGATTCCCACGCCTCGAGCAATCCGCGCGCCGTGTTCTGTTCCCCTGGCGTGAGGTCGGCTTTGTAGCCGATAGCGGCAAGCGCACTCGCCGTGGTCTCACCGACCGCAGCAATTCTCGTCCGAGGCGGAATGGTCGCCCGGTACGCGCTGAGCACGTCCACTGTTGTGGAGCTGGTCAAAGTAACCCAATCAAATTCACCCGCCGCAAGTTCTTTCAACGCAGACGTGAGGTCCTCCGTGTCTGGGGCCGGAACGAAGTTGGTCATCGGTGCAATTACCGGAGTTGCGCCCTTGGATCGGAGTGTCGACGCTACCGAATCCCCCCAGGGTCCACCGCGCGGCACAAGAACGCGCAAGCCTCCGAGTGGCTTGGCTTGCGTAGGTGCGGTGAGTGACATGGAGGTCCTTTATCGGACACGGCTTCACTCTCACCTGCAACGTCGTTGACATGCAACGGACATTCGACGTCTCACATCAGGCATGCGCAATAGGGGCGCAAGCGGGCCGTGTCATCGTTGACGGGTCTAGCGAATAGAAATTACCGCTTTGTCACTGACTTTACAACTAGAGCGAGAATGCCCGCAGCGACAGCAGCCCCACCCACCACGACGGCTGCAAAGACGAGGGGCTGTTCTCGGCGGAGCTTCTTGAGTTTGACGGCCTGAGCCGTCGCGCCTTTCCTCAATTGTTTTGGAACATTTGCCTTGTCTTCAAGGGCGTCCAGAGTCGACGCGAGTCTGGCACGAGTCGACGCAACGTGCTGCTCAAGTTCAGCTCGCGAAAGCTGGTCCACTGAAGATTCTGCCGATCTAGGAGTCAAAACGGCCTTCCCCCTTCACTGCGTGGGCGTCTTGAACGATGCTGTTCATTGTTTCGGTGGGTACAAGGCCCGTAGATTTCTTGAACAACGCAATACCAACCGCAACAAGAATCACGATAAACACGAAAAGTGCTCCAGACACCACCAGTGCCGCGGCCCACGCGGGCATGATCATTGCCAATGCGAGAATTCCGGCCGTCGTCAGCGTGCCCAATAAGAAGAAGGCGATTCCGCCCGCGATGGCGAAAAGTAAAGAGCCAATTCCGAAGTTCTTCGACTTACGCGCCATCTCGCGTTTGAACTGCTCGAATTCGGCGCGGAGAAGCTCCATGACGATGCCTGGCAACTCGCGCAACAGCTGTACGAGAGATCGGGTGTCTTCGTCACCCGGAGTTGGCGGATGAGGGGTCGTGTCACGGTCGCGAACTGAACGGGCCATGGTTTACTCCGCCGGCGGCGTCGTCGGAGTCACGGGGATTGCTCCCGTCGCTACGCCACTGCGGGCGCTCGGTTCTGCCATCGGAGACGCTGGTTTGGGCTGCGCGCGGGTCGACGCGCGTTTTTCAGCCGAAGCGACCGGCGGTTTTGCTCCCGAAGCGCCGGCGTTATTCCCAGCCGATGGTTTGGTCGCGCCGGACGGTGCGGTGACGGGTTTGCCCGAGGCCGCAGCGATAACGGATTTAGCCTTGGTAATGGCCTGGTCGGCGAGATCTCCGGCTGCATCCTGAACCTGTGTGACCCCCCACTGAACCGGCTCTGACTCCCAGAGGCTACGCGCAGTCGCCTTGATCTGCTCGTACCGACGACGTCCCGCGCGGGTTCCCAGCAGGTACCCAATGCCCAGTCCGACGACGAAAAGGACTCTCCCTCGCATTTGACGCCCCCTATATGTCGTTTGCGGAATATATGCAGCCTTAAGCCTACTGCTCTAAGTCGACGGGTCCTATCGGCGTGTAGTCAGGTTCGCTCAGGATTGAGCGCCATAATTCCCGCGCTTCCTCTCGTGCACGAGGGACGCCGACGTGCAACGCCTGGGAATAGGCGGGTTTCCCGAAGTTCAACTCACGATGTGCAAACAAACCTGGGACTGCGGCCGCGGAACGATGGACCGCAAAAAACTCAGCATGACGCTCAGCGGAGAGCTCAAGGGCTCGGAGCCCCCCGGCAGGATACACGCGCGCAATCGTCGAAGCATCCTGAGCGGCCATCTCGAGCACACCGAGTGACAGTGATCCAACCCGGCTCATAGCTTGCACGAGCCCCGGAGCAACGTCACGCAAATCGACGTCTTCCGGCGCACAGGCCAGTTCTGCGAGGACAGCTGGTCGGACGAGTTTTTCGAGCGTCGCGTTACCTAAGCGCGAACCCACGAGCGCAGCCAGGTTGAATTCCTCGCCAATCGAGAGCAGGGGTCGTAGCCGATCCGCGTAGGCGCGCGCCGCGCCGCCGTTACCCAGGACACGGCGAATCGGTGTCGAGAGAGGCGAGCCGGGGATGCCGAGAATACTTTCTCCCCCGGGCGTAGAGCGTTCAATTCGAAACTCGACATCGAGCTCGGCGCAGAGGCTTTCGACCACTCCACCCCATGCCGATGCGAACAACCGCGCCTCACTAGTCGGGACTGTCGCTGCCTCCCTCGCGAAACCGGAATCGGGCCAATCACTCGAAATCAGTGCTACGCGAAGGCCCACGCGCGCGCAGTCGGTCGCCGCAAGTAGTGCCGCAATTCCCTCGCCACGCACAATGAGGTCGAACGCATTTGCCCGCATAGGGGGTGTGGCACGGCGTGTCATGACAAATTTCTGGGGAGCCGTAAAAAGGGCCGTTATGCGCCCAACAGTCGTTGCGCGAGGAACTCCGTGACCGACGCCAACGGGATCCGCTCCTGCTCCATCGAGTCGCGGTGGCGGACAGTGACGGCTTTGTCATCGAGTGAATCGAAGTCCACGGTCACGCAAAACGGAGTTCCGATTTCGTCCTGCCGGCGATAGCGACGGCCGATGGCGCCCGCGTCATCGAAGTCGACGTTCCAAAAAACTCGCAAAGAATCAGTAAGTTCCCGCGCGAGTGGTGAGAGCTGTTCGTTGCGCGAGAGGGGGAGGACCGCCGCCTTAATCGGAGCGAGTCTCGGGTCAAGCCGGAGCACTGTACGGGTATCCGTATCACCCTTCGCGGTGGTGACGGTTTCTTCGTCGTACGCATCGACAAGAAACGCCATCAGTGACCGGGTGAGCCCGGCCGCAGGCTCAATGACATACGGAACCCAACGTTCGTTGCGCGTTTGATCGAAAAAACTTAAGTCTTTACCACTGTGCTCGGAATGAGTCTTGAGGTCGAAGTCCGTGCGGTTGGCAATTCCCTCAAGTTCACCGAACTCGCTTCCACTGAACCCAAAGCGATACTCGATGTCAACGGTGCGCTTGGAGTAATGAGAGAGTTTCTCTTTCGCGTGCTCGAAGAGGCGAAGGTTTTCGGGTTTGATACCCAGATCGATGTACCAAGCCATTCTGTGGTCAATCCAATACTGGTGCCATTCTTCGTCTGTGCCTGGTTCGACAAAGAACTCCATCTCCATTTGCTCAAATTCGCGCGTGCGAAAGATGAAGTTCCCCGGAGTGATTTCGTTACGAAAGCTCTTGCCTATCTGCCCAATCCCAAACGGCGGTTTCATTCGAGCCGCTTGGAGGACGTTGGCGAAGTTGACGAATATTCCCTGTGCCGTTTCCGGACGCAAATAGTGCAGGCCGGCCTCGTCATCGACGGGTCCGAGGAATGTCTTGAGCAAGCCCGAGAATGCGCGGGGAGCCGTGAACTGACCCTTGTTTCCGCAGTTAGGGCACGGGACGCCCTCAAGTCCACCCTCCGGCGCGCGACCTTTACGCTCTTCGAATTCTTCGAGCAGGTGATCCTCGCGAAAGCGTTTGTGACAACTCGTGCACTCGACAAGCGGGTCGCTAAACACCTCAACGTGCCCCGAAGCCTCCCACACTTGCTTCGGCAAAATCACCGATGAATCAATGCCCACGACGTCGTCGCGACGTTGCACCATGTAATTCCACCACTGGCGCTTGATGTTCTCTTTGAGCGCGGTGCCGAGCGGCCCGTAATCCCATGCGGAACGGGAGCCACCGTAGATCTCACCCGCTTGAAATACGAAACCGCGATGTTGCGCCAGCGCAACCACGGCGTCAAGTTTGGAGGTAGGTGCCATAGGGCAAAATCCTACCCGTCTACCAGATGGTCACCCGACGCTCTGGCTCAAGCCACAGCGCATCCTCCGGTGTGACGCCAAAGGCGTCATAGAAGGCATCGATGTTTCGCACAATCTGGTTGCACCGAAATTCGGGTGGCGAGTGCGGGTCGATTGCGAGAAGCCGAATGGTTTCCTCAGGGCGGCTCTTTTGTTGCCATGAATTCGCCCAGGCGATAAAGAAGCGCTGAGCGGCGGTCAGCCCGTCGATGACTGGAGGCTCTTCGCCATTGAGCGAAATCAGGTAAGCCTTCCACGCAATTCCGAGACCGCCCAGATCGCCGATGTTCTCGCCAATCGTCAGTTCCCCATTGACGCACTGACCGCCGGATCCCTCAGGAGAGAGCGCGTCATATTGGGCAATAAGTTCGGCGGTCCGGTTCTCGAAGCGCTCGCGATCGTCGTCCGTCCACCAGTCAATGAGCCGTCCGTCGCCGTCAAACCGGGAGCCCTGGTCGTCGAATCCGTGTCCGATTTCGTGTCCGATGACCGCACCAATGGATCCGTAGTTCGCGGCATCGTCCCACGTCGCATCAAAGAACGGTGGCTGAAGTATCGCGGCGGGAAAAACGATTTCATTGAAACCTGGGTTGTAGTACGCGTTGACCGTTTGGGGCGTCATGAACCATTCGTCTCGATCTATCGGCTTGCCGATCTTGTCGAGTTCCCGTTTCAGATCAAACTCAGCGATGCGACGCACGTTTTCCATGAGATTCGCAGGGTCAACGAGCAGTGCAGAGTAGTCTCGCCATTTGTCGGGATATCCCACCTTGGGCGTGAACTTTTCCAGTTTTTCCAAGGCACGAGTCCGAGTTTCAGGCGACATCCACGCAAGGTCGGAAATCGATTCTCGATATGCCGCGATGAGGTTTTGCACGAGCACATCCATGTGCGACTTGGATTCTTCCGGAAAATGCCGATCAACATAGATGCGGCCGACCGCTTCACCCAACGAGCCTTCGACGAGTGCAACACCGCGCTTCCAGCGTTCGCGCTGTTGAGGCGTGCCCGATAACGTGCGACCGTAAAAGTCGAAGTTTTCATCCACAAATCTCTTCGGCAAAAACGGTGCCGCCGAATGTACGACCTGCCATGCGAGCCACGCGCGCCATTCATCCAGTTGAAAATCTACGAGAAGTCGTCCCAGGCCATCGAGGAAACTCGGTTCGCGCACGACGACTGTGCCAAAGGCCCGTTCCGGCGCACCAAGAGCAACCAGCCAGGTTTCGAGGTCCGCCGCGGGATGAGTGTCACCCGGTCCGGAACTCGGATCACCAGCCGCGTGTTCAGCGATTCTTGTCTCGGCGGCCTGCCTTACTCGCTCCCGAACGTCGATCCAGGAGAGCGGGTTGTAGGTCGCCTGGGCATCCCGAGTGCGCACATTGTCCCAGTGGGCCGCTGCGAGTGCCGCTTCGAGCTCGAAGGCACGTTGAGCGCGCACTGCTGCCGGCGTGCCGTCATGGAACGAAGTGAGTTCTTCGTCGACGAGTTCAAACATGCGCTGGATGTGAGAAACGTACGCATCGCGAACGGATGCGAACTTTTCTTCACGGTAATAGCTCTCGTCAGGCAGGTTGATGCCGCCCTGTTCGATGAAGACTAAGTACCGATCGGGCTGGCCCGGGTCATTGTCGACAAAAAGACCGAAAAACCCGCCCACGCCATGGCGCTCCAGTCGAGCAGTTGTATCAAGGAGCTGGCTGACTGTCGCGACGTTGGAAGCCAATGCGAGTTGACTAGCAATCGGCGCAACGCCCCGCTCCTCAATCTCATCTTGCGCCATGAAGCTTGCGTACAAATCTCCCACCTTGCGTTCCACCGAGTCACCCGGTTGGTCGGCAATTCCCGTAATGATGTCGCGCACGGCCCGCTCGGCCTCTTCCGCAAGTACGTGGAACGAACCGTAGCGCGCCTTATCCTCTGGGATCTCGGTACGCGCCATCCATTTTCCGGTGACGTGTCGAAACAAATCGTCCTGCGGGCGCGTCGTTGGGTCGAGTTCTAAGGGGTCGATACCAGAAATGGGTGAGAGTTCGTCAGGTTTGTTCACGCGACTAGCCTATGAGGCATGACCTCACGATGGACCCATGTGCTGTTCGATATGGACGGAACATTGTTGGAATCTGGTGACGCCATCATGGGGCGAATCGCGCGAACGTTGATGGAGTTTGGCGTTGTCGTTCCAGACCGAAACGAACTGCGGCTCTTACTCGGACCGCCGACGCACGAAACTCTGGGGAGGTACCTCCAGCCCATCCAGCTCACTGAAGCAACCGCGTTTTATCGCGGGCTTGCCGAAGCGGATGGCATGACGGGGATGCGATTGTTTGCCGGCATGCAGGATCTGCTGCACGAGCTCGCGGAACGAGGAATACCCGTGGCCACAGCGACATCGAAGTTGCGTGTGGAAGCCGCCAGGGTTGTCAACCATTTCGAAATCGGGCAGCTTTTCGCTGCTGTGCAAGGAGCGGAGCCTGAAAGGGGTGTGTACACAAAGGGGGACGTCGTCGCTGCTGCGCTAGCTGATTTGGGCGTCACCGCGCAAGACACCCCCGTCATGGTCGGCGACAGAATTCATGACATTCATGGTGCCGCGCGATGTGGGGTTCCGACGATTGTCTGCTCGTGGGGGTATGCCGACGAGAGCGAGTTCAGTGCCGCCTATCAACGAATCGATACGGTGGATGAACTCCGCTCAGAGTTGATTCGATGAGGGTCGTCATCGCACGTTGCTCAGTGGACTATTCGGGTCGCCTCAACGCCCACTTGCCACTCGCGACTCGCGCCTTGATGTTGAAGAATGACGGCAGCCTGCTCATCCATTCAGACGGTGGCTCATACAAACCACTCAACTGGATGAGCCCACCGTGTGTCCTCGTGGTCGAAGAGCCAGAACCGGAGCAAGTCGCCGCAGGTGTGCGACAGCTGTGGCGCGTGATTCAAGCCAAAACAGCTGATGTGCTTGTTGTAAGCATCCATGAAGTCGTGGCCGAGATCAGTCACGACCTCGGAGATGACCCGGGTCTGATTAAGGAGGGCGTCGAGTCACATCTTCAAAAGCTCCTCGCCGAGCAACCGGAGATTCTCGGGCAGGGTTTCTCGTTGGTGCGTCGCGAATTCATGACCGCAATTGGACCGGTAGACATTTTGATGCGCCATGACGACGGGCACCACGTGGCGATAGAAGTCAAGCGGCGTGGAGACATTGATGGAGTGGAGCAACTTTCGAGGTATCTGGAATTGCTCAATCGCGATTCCTTGCTTCGCCCGGTAACCGGTATTTTTGCCGCTCAAGAAATCAAGCCTCAAGCGCGCACTTTGGCGCAAGACCGGGGAATTCGTTGTGTGGTGCTGGACTATGACGCCATGCGCGGCGTCGATGATGCCCACTTGCGACTGTTTTGAGTGCCTAGGCTGGGGTCATCATGCCCGCCAACCCGCCCTTTGACGCAGTGCTTTTTGACCTTGACGGAACCCTCATCGACTCGGCACCGGGAATAGTCGAATCCCTCGAAGAAACTTTTCGACACTTTGGCTGGGCCATTCCGCCTCGTTCGGAGCTCATGCACTACATCGGTCCGCCACTCATTGATTCATTTCGCCATCGACTAGGGCTTGACGAACAAGATGCATGGGAAATGCTTCGCGTGTACCGCGAGGACTATCGTCGCGACGGCGCCTTCGATGCTGCTGTTTTTCCCGGCATTGTCGGAGTGCTCGAACAACTGTGCGCCAACGGAATTCCGCTCGCAGTGGCAACGAGCAAACCCGAAAGTCAAGCCGTACGAATTCTCGATCACCTTGACTTGAGTCAATACTTTGCGGTCATCCGTGGAGCCAGCGAAGACGAAACCCACTCGACGAAAGCTGACATCGTGGCCGCCGCGCTGAACGGACTTCGAGAGGCCGGGCACTCAGCCAGCCGAGCCGTGCTCGTCGGTGATCGCGTGTATGACGTGGAGGGTGCGGCCGCTCATGGGATACCTGCGGTCATCGTTGAATGGGGTTACGGTTCGCCGCAAGAGGCCGTCGACGCGGCGTCAACTGTGTACTCCACAGACCAGCTCCGTGCGTTTTTGATGAGCTGATTCCGTCCCGCTATTTTCCTCTGATGCCGGACAGGCTCGCCAGAGCAGCGCCCACGGCAACCACCACAACGGAAAGAACGACTGTCGCACTCATTGTGGGAGACGTGGTCGATGAGGGGGAAAACACGTCGAAGGCGACCGCCGACGCCAGTTGACCTGTCGTGGCGCAAAGCCCGTAAACCAGAATCCCGATGTGTCGGACCACGATGCTCGCAATAGCGATGAAGACAATCCCGACCGGGCCACCCAGATAAAGCCAGGGATTAGTCGGAAGCCTGATTACCGGATGGCTGAGTGCACAGACGACGGCCGTTCCTACCAACAAGAAACCAAAGCCCACACAAAAGTTGATGAGGGTCGTCGACCACGGATTGTTCCCAACCGCCGTGAGTCGGCCGTTTGCCGCCTGCTGCCATGCAACACCAATGCCACACGCGACGGGCACAAGAAGCGCGACGGTGGGGCCGTGCACCGACTGACTATTCGTCGTCGCGATGATGACGGCAGTGATGCCGAGCACCGCGCCGCCGAGCCTCAGCAGCGTGAGGGGCTGTCGACCGGCAGGCCCAATGCCAAACCGATCCATGACAAGTCCGCCGACTGTCAAGCCGCACACAAATGCGACGGTGAAGTTCCCGAGTCCTAGGAGCGGCGAGACGGTGCTCTGGCTCAGCACAAAAGCTGCACCTGCGGAACCGGCAAGAGTGAATGACCACGACGTCGAGTGTGCGGAAATCGCCCGTCGAATCGTCACGATTCCCCGTCGGATACGAGCCGAGACGAGGGTGGCAATCACGAGAATTAGCGCACCGCCGGCGAACGAAAATGTGGCTGCCGCTATGCCACTTCCTAGTTCTGCGCCCAATGCCCCGTTGATGTGCGCCTGAAGTGACATTGCAAGCCCCGCGATGAAGGCAAGTGAAAAGGCAATGACACGGGGGGTGCGCCTCAACGGCCGTGACCTCATCGTTGGCTCCTCTACTCGAGCAAAGACTACGGCCTTCGTCCCCTGAGGAACGAAGGCCGTAGACGCTGTGAATTAAAGGACTACTTGCCCGTCACGTTCGCGGTGAAGTTGACAGTCGTCATGCCGTCCGTCATCGTGACCTTTGTGGTGCCGACCGCGAGGGCATTGAATCCCGGGGTCGAAACAGAGCTTCCGTCAGTGCCACCCGGCGAGAACGAAAGAATCATCTCGTCTGCAATCGTTGCCGTCCAGAGAGCTTCCGAGTCCTTCGGCACGTTGACGTAGATGAAGTTTCCTTCTTGAACGTCTACCGTGGTGCCTTCGAGGTTGGCGACATCAACAGTGACGGGTGCGATCACGCCCGAGCCTGGCTCTTCGGTGGTCTCGCTTGACTCGGGGCTGCTGGTTGCCGTGGAGCAAGCCGAGAGGCTAAATACGGCTGCGCCAGCCAGAGCGACGATGGCCCCTGCTTTGATGAGCTTGTTGTTCATGCTGTTCTCCTTAGTTGAAATATGTGAGTTGCATCCCCAACTTTAGCGACCGACAAATGGCCTAGTTTGAGACACTCCCGAGTGTTTGCTGAACGTTAACTGAAAGAAATGGGGGGTGTCGAATCGCGTCGACACCCCCTGTTCGTGCGCGAGGTGGGACTTGAACCCACACGCCCTTGCGGGCACTGGCACCTGAAGCCAGCGCGTCTGCCATTTCGCCACTCGCGCGAACAAGTACAGAGGCTATCACGCAGGGCGCGGTCGGCGCGAAGTCGATGGCCGCGCCCTCGGCGAGGCAGTTCGCTATAGATCGAGAACCAAGCGCTCGCTTGTTGCTCGTGACACGCACGGGTACATGATGCCGAGGGCATCCTTTTCCGTGTCTGGCATAACGGAGTCAAGGTGTGCTGGGGTGCCCTGCAGAACACGAACTTCGCACGTGCCACAGACTCCGGTTCGACACGAACCCATAACGGGCAAGCCTCGGACTTCGAGCGCGTTAAGTAACGACTCGTCCGCCGCCACCACGAACGAGGTGCGCGATTTACGGCAGGTCACATCAATAGGCTTCCGCTCGAACGCGCTCGCGCGATCAAGCGGAATAAAGCGCTCAAGATGAAGGCGGTCTTCATCGACAACCACGGACAGGGAGCTCATGAGTGACTCTGGGCCACAACAGTAAACCTGCGCATCCGCGGGCGATTCGGCAAGCAGTGCGTCGGTTCGAACATCCATCGCACCATGTTCGTCTCTTGCCCATACGGTTAGTCGATTCGGATACCGGGCTTCAAATTCGGAGAGAAAAGCCATTGTCGAGCGACTTCGCCCAAAGTAGTGCAAATGCCAGTCTCGACGTTCCGGCAACGATTCGATCATTGATTTGATCGGAGTTATCCCGATGCCGCCAGCGACGAACACATACGACGGTGCGGGCTCCAATTCGAAGTGATTCCGGGGGTCGCTAACCAACAATTCGGCACTCGGAGAAACCTCGTCGTGGAGCCAGCTACTGCCGGAACCGGGCTCATCGATGCGGAGAACCGCGATTTCAAACTGGCTGCGATTGGCGGGGTCTCCGCACAGGGAATAGTGCCGGGTGCGACCGTCGGGGAGATGGACCGTCACGTGCGCGCCGGGTTGCCACACCGGTAACCGGCCTCCGTTCGCATCCACCAAGGTGAACCGCTTTACCTCTGGCGTCAACGAGTCAACGGCCTGCACGGTCATTCGTCGTGGCTCAGGGCCCACCGCGGGAGCGTTGGCGCCCGGATGTGTCGCCGAACGTATCCCTAAGCGAGCGGGCTGCGGTTCGCCCGTGGGAGGCTGACTAACTCGAGACGGGGTGGAGGCGCGCGATCCGACCAGAATGCGAGTAATCGCAATGCCGGCGCCGAGAGCGACAAGCACAATGGCTAGCGACTGGTACCAAAACTGCCCGACATCTTTTGAAGACGAGAAGCCGGCGTGAAAAGACACCGCCACGAGGGCGACGTAGGAGGAGTAGTGAATTCCCTTCCAGACTTTCGCAGGAATTCGATTCTTCACGTAGGAGGACACTTGCACGGCGACCAAGACGTAGAAGGCGAGAATCCCCAGAGCAACAGGCAGCCCAGCAAATCGGGGCTCAATTGCGAACGGAACAAGCAGCTCTTCGACGGTGAAATGCGCAAACGTATCGAGCGACAAGCTCACCATGTGCAGCACGACCATGACCAATGCTGTACCGCCAAGGTATCGATGCAAGTCTTGGAGCCAGGAAGGATTATCGATTTTTCGCAAGACGCGTGTCGACAGCAGAACCCCCCACAGGACTGAAGCCGTCAGGGCAACCCACGCGATGACCGCGCTCGCCCGCGTGACGTACCACCAGATATGTGGCTCGTTCATCGGTATTGGCTCCAGTTTTCAGACTCGTGGGCGGTGCCGTCGCCTTCGATGACAAACCCGGCGGCCCCCTGGCTGGGCAGCCAGTCAAGATAAGTTCGCACGGACTGCGTGAAGCCTGGCTTCGTAAGTGTTTCTGCGATAGCCGCCGTACGAGCAAGCACAGTGACAGTCGCAACGCTCGTGGCCGCGCTCTCACCCGTCGCCGGATCGATGAGATGATGCCTTTGCAAATCCTCGCCAAATCGTTTTTTTCGTTGACTTGACGTCACGACGCCGCCATCGGGAATCCGCACCACCGCACTGTGCGACCCTCTCTCGAATGGATTCTCGACCCCGAGGCGCCACGCGACCCCATCCGGCGCTTCTCCAGCGACTCGAACATCACCGGCTATTTCTGCCATGGCACCCCACGCACCGTGCTCAAGTGCGAAAGAAGCTACGAGGTCAGCGGCCAAACCTTTTCCAATTCCACCAGCGTCAAGTGTGGTGCCTACCGGAATGGTCACTGTCTGATTCGAAATTTGCACAAGATCAATCCGTCCAGGAGAAATTGCCGAATCAGGTAGGCGCGTGACCATTTTGGGATCAACTCGCGAAGCCGAATAGCCGATGGCCATTAATTCGGGAAGTCGCGTTGGATCAAAGCGGCCGCCCGTTCGAATGACGCCATCTTTCATCTCGTTGATCAGAATTGTCGTACGTGGATCGACTTCGACGGGCAATCCCTGCGCCCAATTCAGTTTCGTTATGTCGCTGTTCGGGAGGAAGCGGCTCCACAATTGCTCCAACTCATTGAGGAATGACCAACATTCCGTCAACAGTTGAGCGTTTCCGCCGAGCAAAGTCAGAGTGGCCCGGCCCCCCATAAGGGGCTTTGTCGCAGACACCGGGCGGGGACGAGTGCTGCTTTCTGTAAAAACAGCATTCAGCGCCGCGCGACTGATATCACTCACGCCGAGAATTCTAGGAGCCGGCGGTCGTGCCGGAAGGTGGTGCGGGCGCCGGATCCGGTGCAGGTGGTGCGGGCGCCGCGTCAGGTGCCGGTGGTGCCGGCGCTGGGGGTGCCGAGTCAGGAACGGCAGGAGCCGGAACTGTGCTCACGGCGGACCCTTGGTTTTGCGCGTCCGTTGTCACGGCGCTCGGCGATACGGACACATCCGATTCGGGTTGGTTCAACCCGCTGACGGCAGCCTCCCCCGGCGAGGCGGGTGCAGACGGAGTGGGGGTGGTCCCCATCGGCGAAGCCGCGTTCTGAGATTCGCTAGCGGCCGCGAATTGAAATCCCGTCACCATGGCGACGAGGGCTAGGGCGGAAACCGCGCCCGTGAAGTTTCGGGCGCGTGCCGCCGGATGATGTGCTCTCATGGTCGACTAATCCTCGAAGGAGTCATCCCTCACGTGCCCGCCGTGCCCGCCGTGCCCGCCGTGCCCGCCGTGCCCGCCGTGCCCACTGTCGGCACTGTCGTAGAAACCGCTGTCCGACCCTCCCGTCGTCCCGTCAACAGGTTCTTCGTCAACAGAATCATCGACTGCCGTCGTGTCGTCCACGGGATCCTCAGTGTCCGGAGGATCGACAACCGGAATTGAGTTTTCGACGGGGCTCGTCGCAGGTACCGAAACGACCACTTGAACGACCTGGCGAGCGCTGGCGGGCGGGACCGGGGCTTGACTGTTTTCAGTAGGGGCCTGGGAGTCTTGGGGTTGAGTCGGCACAGAAGACGGCACCAAAACCGAACTCGCATTGCCGAAAGCGGAATTACCCGCGACATCGAGAACATCCGCGTTCACTGCCATAGCCGCGCCTGCGGTGCCAAGAATGCCAACGACCGCAAGAGCCGCTGCTGCTGGAGATGCCATACCAATAGGTTAGGGAACCTTCGTTCCGTGAACAGCATCGAGATGTCAAAGAATCAGCAAAGATTTGGGGCTCGGTTTATCGTGACGTGTGCCTGCGTGAGATTGGCGAGACAATAGTCGGGTGCGCATCCTGATTGTAGAAGACGACCCTTCGGTAGCTGACGGAATTATCGACGGGCTCGAGTCCGCGAGCTTTCACGCCAAACACGTTGGAACGGGCGCCGAGGCGTTGCGTGCCATAGGGGAATTCGACCCGGAGCTCGTGTTGCTCGATTTGGGTCTGCCCGACATGGACGGCACCGATGTCTGCCGTCAACTTCGCAAGATTTCTCAAGTTCCGATCATCGTCGTCAGTGCCCGCGACGAGGAAATCGATAGGGTCATTGCTCTCGAAATTGGCGCGGACGACTACGTTGTCAAGCCGTTCGGAATGCACGAACTCATCGCGCGAATCAAGGCCGTTGCCAGGCGATCGGCCAATTCAGAACCGTCAACAGCGGCGATGTCCGAGCGAGAATTCGGCCCGCTGAGGATCGACACCCGCTCTATTCGCGTATCGATGAGTGGCGAGGAAGTTCATCTCACGCCCAAGGAATTTGAGTTGTTGGTCTATCTCAGCGACGATCCGGGAGCCGTGCATCGGCGAACGGACATCCTTCACGACGTGTGGGATACCAACTGGTACGGAACGACAAAAACACTGGATGCCCACGTGGCGGCGATTCGCAAGAAGCTGGGTAATTCCGCATGGATTGAGTCCGTGCGTGGCGTGGGCTTTCGCTTCGGCATTCCCACATGAAGTGGAGAATCATGGCCGCACTGATGAGTTTCACCCTCATCGTGCTCGTTGTTCAAGACATTCCTCTCTACAACTTCATGCGAACAAGCCAACGTGAGCAAGTCGAAACGTCACTACAGCGCGACGCGTTCGTCGTTGCCGGACGAGCGCAATCCGCGCTCTGGACAAGCTCCCCCCAAGCCACGTCTTTCTTGGAGAACACCGCTCGCGCCTATCGCGACGCCGGTGGGGCTCGAGTTGTGGTCGTGGACAAGAAGGGCGTCGCGATTGTCACGAGTGACGACGACCAGTCTGCGCTGGGTTCTGACTATTCAACGCGTCCAGAGGTCACGAGCGCCCTCAGCGGAACCATCGTCGCGGGCGAGCGTTTCTCGACGAGCCTTCAAGAGAACCTGCTCTACGTCGCCGTCCCTGTGCTCAACGGGGCTGATGTCATTGGAGCCGTGCGACTGACATACCCGGCAAAAGTGGTCAGTGACGCTGTCGATGCGCAGCTTCGCATGCTCGGCATCATCGCTGTTTCTACTCTGTTATTGGCCGGCATCATCGGCTACATCATCGCGTCGTCACTCAGTCGACGATTGAGGTTGCTGGAATCGGCAACCCAAAAGCTGGCCGACGGAAATCTTTCCATGCGCGCAGATGAGAGATCGGGTCCGGGAGAGATTCGGTCGCTCGCAACATCCTTCAATCAAATGGCGGAACGCCTCAATGTACTCATCGACCAGCAACGTCGATTTGCCGGAGACGCGTCACATCAGCTCCGAACCCCACTGACCGCACTTCGCCTCCGCCTCGAACGGGCAAATGACTTGATTAGCGCCGACCCCGTCGCAGCCGGCGAACGACTTCGAGCTGCGGAAGGTGAAGTCGATCGTCTCGCTTCAATTGTGGAAGGGCTCCTGCTGTTGAGCAGAACCGAGTCTGCTTCGACGACTTCGGAATCCGTTGATCTCGCCGAAATCGCGCGTGAGCGCGTGGATCACTGGCAGGCCCTCGCCAAGGAACAGAATGTGTCGGTTCGGTTCGAGGGTCCCGTACACGCCTTCGGTCTTGCAGTCCGGACTGCCCCAGAGCAAGTGATTGACAATTACGTTGATAACGCCCTGGGTGTCAGTCCGCCGGGAAGTCGAATCATCATTCGAGTCGCGGATGGTGTCGACGTGAAAGTAAGTGTTCTGGATGAAGGTCCAGGCCTGAGTTCCGAGGATTGCGCGCGCGCGTTTGATCGTTTCTGGCGCGCGACGTCGGACGATCGGGGAAGTGGGCTCGGCTTGGCGATTGTGTCGCGCTTGATGTTTGCGTGCGGGGGCTCGGCATATCTGGAACCTCGTTCGCCCCGTGGGCTTGCGGCTATCGCTCTTTTTCCCGGTTCAAACTGACGGCGCGCGTCAAGGGAGTTCACCCCCGACACGCCTAGGATTTACGACACCGGTATTGCTGGCAAAGGAGAGCCGTGAATCTGTTGGATGCGGTGGAGCGTGCGCTCGAACGCGCGGTCAACGGGGCTTTTGCGAAAACATTTCGGTCCGGGGTGCAACCGGTCGAAATCGCGAGCGCTCTTCGAAAAGAGTTGGACACCACTGCGTCGGTCGTTTCTCGAGACCGGGTCCTGGTGCCCAATACTTTCACCGTAACTCTCGGATCCAACGACTATGACCGAATTGTGGGCATGGGACCGCCGCTCGTGCACGAGTTTGTCGCAATCGTAACGTCGCACGCGAAAAGACAGGGCTATCAATTCACCGGCGGAATTCGCATTACGTATGCTCTCGACTCCTCCCTCGCCGAGGGGGTGTGTCGGGTGGAATCAGCGAGTGCCGCCGGACGAGTGCGCTGGGTCGCGGTTCTGGAAGTCAATGGTCGCCGACACGTGCTCGAACGTGCCAGAACCGTGCTGGGTCGCGGTGCAGACGTCGACATTGACATTGACGACCCCAATGCATCGCGTAAGCATGTTGAAGTGCTGTGGGATGGGGCTCGCGCTCAAGTAAATGACCTTGGCTCGACGAACGGAACTCTCCTCAACGGTCAGCGTTTGACGGCAGCCGCGCTACCGTCGGATTCCCTCATTCAGATTGGCAAGACGACAATCGCGTTTCGAATTGTTCCCGAGGCGGAAACATCGACGATAACGAATCGGGCTGTCTAGATGAGTGAGTTGACTCTTCTCGTTCTGCGCATCGGTTTCCTTGCCGCTCTGTGGGTATTTGTCTTTTTTGTCGTCTATTCGATTCGGGCCGACCTCTTTGGTGAGCGCGTGAGACGCTTGCCCGGTTCTTCGCCAGATCCCGAGACCGGCGGAATCCCCGCACTGTTCAGTGGTGTTGCCACCACGAGCAAGCCAGAGGCGATGACGCAACCACGTGTCGAATCCACGAATCGCACAATTGCAGCGGCCAGCGACCAAATCAATCTTGTGTTGACGTCCGGTTCTTTGGCAGGAAATTCACTAGCTCTGACTGGGGAACCCATCACCATCGGCAGGTCTCCGGACTCGACTCTGGTCATTCGTGACGACTACACCTCAACAAACCACGCTCGCATCTGGGTGAAAGGTGGCAACTGGGTGCTCTCCGACCTCGACTCCACCAATGGAACGCTGTGCGGCGGAGTCGCCGTTTCAGGCACCGTGCCGCTCCACCTTGGCGAACCCATCACCGTCGGCACGACATCCTTCGAACTTCAGCGCAGGTTATAGCGATGGCTACGCACAGTTCCGCGGCGTCCGACGTTGGTCTCGTTCGGCAAAGCAACCAGGACTCCGGCTTTGCCGGTCGATTCCTCATGGTCGTTGCCGACGGAATGGGTGGTCATGCTGGTGGGGACGTGGCCTCACACGTTGTTATTCGCCAACTTCTTGAACTCGACCGGCCTTTTGATTCACCCGAAAAAGCGCGGAAGCATTTGAAGGACGAGTTGTTGAAAATCAATGCTCTCCTGATTGGTGCGGTCGTTGAGCGCCCCGAGCTCGCGGGCCTCGGTACCACCGTCAGTGCGCTGTTGCGCGTGGGCAACAAGGCCGTCATTGCGCACATTGGCGACTCACGCATTTACCGATTACGGGAGGGCAAACTCGAGCAGGTAACAGAGGATCACACCTACGTGCAGCGCCTCGTCGACAGTGGTCGAATTTCTGAGGAAGAGGCGTTGGTGCACCCGCGTCGATCCGTGCTGCTTCGAGTACTGGGTGATGTGGACACACGACCCGACATCGACACGATGATTTTGCCAATCTCCCCAGGTGATCGGTGGATGCTTTGCTCTGACGGTCTGTGTGGAGTAGTGCGGCCCGAAGAAATACGAATTTCTCTCACTAAGAACAGAAGCACGACCGATGCGGCGGCGTCACTCGTGGCGGCCAGCATGAGGTTAGGTGCCCCCGACAATGTGACGGTCGTTGTCATGGACGACCGTGATGACCCGGCGGTCGAGTCGGTCCGGCTCGTGGGCGCCGCCGCAAAACCAATCTCGGTGAGTGCCGACACGCCTGCGCCACGTGCGCAACGGAGACCCGGTCGCAGGATGCCGGTCATCACGAGCGACATCCCCGTTGTCACTTCGGAGCAGGCTCGCCCTGTTGTCCGCGCACGCGTTGACAAATCTGCGCGCGAGCGATTCTCGGCGATTCTGGCGCGCTGGTTCGGCGAGAATGGCGATTCCCAAAAATGACCACTGGCACGCTCCAGCAGTCGCCGCGTATCGGACGTCTAAAACGCCCACGTGGTCGACAGGAATTGCGTAATCGAGAACTCGTTCTGCTGGTTGTTGCGTTCGCGATATCTCTGGCAGCGATTGTGATCATTCAGGATGCGGTACTCGGCCAACTCGAATTCGAGATGCTCGGCACGTTTACCGGACTTGGCGCGCTCATCCTCGTATTTCACATTGTTTTGCGCTTCGCCGCGCCCCAGTCGGACGCCGTTATTGTGCCCATCGCAACTCTGCTCAATGGTCTAGGAATTGCCGAAATTTACCGAATCGACTTAGCCGACAAGGTTTCCGGTTGGGATGCCGTCAGCGTCAAGCAGTGCGCCTGGACTGCTCTCGCTCTTGTGGTCAGCATCTTCGTTATTCTGGCGGTTCGGAATCATCGCTTGCTTCAGCGATACACGTTCACTTCGGGGTTGGTGGCCGTTATTCTTTTGTTTCTCCCCGCAATCCCCGGTCTTGGTGTTGAGGTAAACGGCGCCCGCGTGTGGATTGCGGTCGCGGGACTTACTTTTCAACCTGGCGAAGTTGCCAAAATCGCGTTGGCCGTGTTCTTTGCGGGTTACCTTGTTCAGCATCGTGAGGCGCTTTCCATGGTCGGTCGACGACTGGGAGGCGTGCGCTTACCTCGAGGGCGGGACCTTGGTCCGATTCTTTCGGTATGGGCTTTGTCCATGGCCGTGATCGTTCTTCAGCGAGACCTCGGAACCGGCCTTCTCTACTTTGGGCTGTTTCTGGTCATGCTTTATGCCGCCACCGGACGTGGGAGCTGGGTCGGTCTGGGGATTGCCCTCTTTGCTGCCGGTGCCATTGCCGCCAACTTCTTGCTCGGGTATGTGAACGATCGTTTTGCAAACTGGTACGACGCATTTAATCCAGATCGATATAACGAAATTGGTGGTTCGTTTCAATTAGTGCAAGGACTTTTCGGACTAGCCCACGGAGGCGTTTTAGGGACTGGTCTGGGCAGTGGGATGCCCTACATCACGCCGGTCTCTCAGAGTGACTACATCGTCGCGAGCCTCGGCGAGGAATTGGGTCTCACGGGACTTTTCGCGATTCTCTGCCTCTATCTGATTCTGACGACGCGCGGCCTGCGCATCGGATACATCGCCACCGATGAGTTCAGCAAGCTTTTGGCGACCGGCCTCTCATTCGTCATCGCTCTCCAGTGCTTTATCGTCATCGGTGGTGTCACCCGAGTCATTCCGTTAACCGGGCTGACAACGCCGTTTCTCGCAGCTGGTGGAAGCTCCCTCGTAGCAAACTGGATCATCATCGCGTTGCTCTTGCGATTGTCCGATGCCGCCCGTAGTCGCACCCGTTTAGTGGTGATGTAAATGACAAGTCAGATGAGACGAATTGCGATTGTCGCACTCGCAATGTTCCTAGCGCTCTTTACGGCATTGTCACTCATTCAGGTCGGCGCTGCGGAGGCGCTTTATGCCGACGGGCGTAACACCCGAACGCTTTTTGATTCCTACCGAGCTGAACGGGGCAGCATCATCGCCAGTGGCACGGTGATCGCCGAATCTGTGCCCGTCGACGACGACTACAAGTTCCAACGGGTTTATCCAAATCCACAGGTATGGAGTCCTGTCACCGGCTATTTCACACTCAACCAGGGGATGACGGGGATTGAAGGGGCACTCAACTCTTACCTGAGCGGTACCTCCGGTTCGCAATTCCTCCAGCACCTGCGAAGCGTGTTTACTGGCGATCACGTTCGCGGTGCAAATGTCAATCTCAGTCTCGATCCTCGAATTCAGCAGGCAGCCTGGGAGGCTCTTTCCGAGTCCGGCTATTCCGGCGCGGTCATCGTGACGGAACCGTCTACGGGTCGAGTGCTGGGCATGGTGTCGACCCCGTCATTTGACCCTCAACCGTTGGCCTCCCACAACACAGATGAGGTGATTGCGTCTTACACGGCACTATTGTCCGATCCCTCCCAACCATTGATAAACCGGTCCATTGGCGGCGACCTCAATCCTCCGGGATCGACTTTCAAGCTTGTCGTTCTCGCTGCAGCTTTGGAGTCCGGTAAGTGGACTCCCGAGAGCGAGCTGCCCAACCCCAGCGAATTTCCGCTTCCCGGATCTGACTCCGTTGTTCACAACAGCGATGGGGGCACCTGTGGTCCAGGAGACACTGTCACCCTGCGCGACGCACTAAGAATCAGTTGCAATATTCCCTTTGCCGAATTAGGTCTTCAAGTTGGGCGAAAGGCGCTCCTCGAGCAGGCGAAAAAATTCGGCTTCAACAGCACCTTTGGGATCCCGCTCGATGTCGAAGCCAGCTACTTTCCCCCGGTCATGGACGACCCACAAACGGCGCTGTCATCCTTTGGACAGTTTGATGTGCGCGCAACACCCCTTCAGATGGCCATGGTCTCCGCTGCCATCGCAACTGGCGGTGTAGTCATGTATCCGAATATGGTCGATTCGATCGTTTCGAGTGATGGTTCGCGGCTTGAAGAGTTCACACCGGTCGAGTATCAACGTGCGATGAGTGCCGAAACCGCGGCTTCGATTGCGTCAATAATGATTGACGGTGTCAGCAATGGTGCGGCAAGTAATGCCAAGATTGAGGGAGTGACCGTCGCGGGCAAGACGGGAACCGCTGAGAACGGTGAGGGCGAGCCGTACACGCTGTGGTTCACCGGATTTGCCCCTGCGGAAGCTCCACGTTTTGCCATCACGGTTCTCGTTGAGGATGGTGCAGGATTGGGTCAACGTGGTTACGGAAACCTGATCGCGGCTCCGATAGCGCGGAACGTTCTTGAGGCGGTGCTTTTTCAATGAGGCCTTCAGCAGGCATGAACTTCGGCGGGCGTTACGTCCTCGACTCTCGCATCGCCGTCGGCGGGATGGGTGAAGTTTGGCAGGCGACCGACACGGTAATTGGACGTCAGGTTGCTATCAAGATCCTGAAGGACGAGTACCTCGGCGATCCCGGTTTTCTCGAGCGATTTCGTGCAGAGGCTCGCCACGCCGCGCTGGTGAACCACGAAGGCATCGCCAATGTTTACGACTATGGCGAGGAAGAGGGAAGTGCTTACCTCGTCATGGAACTCGTTCCAGGCGAGCCCCTCTCCTCCGTTCTCGAACGGGAACACACGCTTTCCATCGATCGGGCTCTCGACATTGTGGCTCAAACCGCGGTTGCGCTGCAGGCCGCGCATTCCGCGGGACTCGTTCACCGCGACATCAAACCGGGAAACCTCCTCATCACTCCCGAGGGTCGAGTAAAAATCACAGACTTTGGAATTGCGCGAATCGCAGACCAGGTCCCCCTCACGGCCACCGGTCAAGTCATGGGTACTGTGCAATACCTCTCGCCCGAACAAGCCAGCGGTCACGCAGCCTCCCCTTCGACGGACATTTACTCGCTCGGCATCGTCGCCTACGAGGCCTTGGCTGGCAAGCGTCCCTTTGGTGGTGAGTCACAAGTTGCCATCGCAATGGCTCAGATTAACGATGCTCCACCCCCACTTCCCGACACAATCGCCGAGCCCGTTCGCAACCTCATTTTGAGCTGCATCGCTAAGAAGCCGGCGGATCGACCGGATTCGGCGGCCAACCTTGCTCGGGCCGCTCAAGCACTGCGTCGCGGTGACGTGCAGTCCGCGGCAGATGCCGTGCCTCAAGTTCTTGGCCTTACGGGCATCAGCGATGCAACTTTGGTCATGCCGCGTAATGCCGAGCCCGGTGCAACAACAGTTCTCAACATCTCGGCCGGAAACCCGAGCGACGAGCGAAGGGGCAAGCGCAGTCCGTGGACGTGGCCGCTCGTTGCTCTCGTCGGGGTTCTCGTCATCGTCTTGGTCAGTTCTATCATCGCGTTGCTTTCGTCGGGCAACGGAGGTGGTGGCGCGCAGACATCGACCAACGCGCCGAACCCATCACGCTCAACAACCTCACCTACACCCACTCCGACAAAAACGGTTCCTACGCCAACGGCAACTCTGGTCAACGTCAATAAGGCGACCTATGTCGGCAAGTCCTCCGACGACGTCGCGGCAGCACTTCAAGCACTCGGTATGGGTGTGAATATGAAGCAAGATAAGGATGCGCCAAGCCCTGATCTGGTCGGAAAGGTGTATGACCTGAATCCGACGGGAAATCTCAAGGTCGGGGAACTCATCACGGTCTTCTACTACGGCCCCACGCCCACCCTCAAGGTCCCGGCTGCGCCGACCTTGAGCCCTCCGGTCTCAGGAAACGCGGTGACAGCCGGAGGCACGTTTGACATTGTCTGGTCGTCCTACCAGCAGTGCCCCGCCGGCATGCCCTTGGTTGGGTACATCATCAACGTCGCGGGGGGAACGCCCATCAACGAGGGCGCCGGGACATCGAGTTACCAGGGAATCGATGTGCCGAACGCACCCGGAACAAGTTTTGATGTCACGATTCAGGTGACCTGTGGGCAAATCACCTCAAGCCCCAGTAGCGCTCTCACGTTGAATATCAATTAGTTGCGCATCTAGAAGCTAAGTTTGGGACATGGAGACGTTGGCATGACTTTTGTCGGCATGACACTCGGGGGGCGATACGTTCTTGAACGACGCGTCGGGCAAGGCGGATCCGCCGACGTATATCGGGCTAAGGACACTCGTCTCGATCGAATCGTTTCCATCAAGATTCTCAACGACGACCGTGCCGCTGATCCCGCGTTTCGTCATCGTCTCGCGAAAGAAGCCAAGTCGGCCGCCGCCTTGACGCATCCCGGGATTGTTCGAATTCTCGACGCAGGTGATGCCGAGCTACCGTCATCGTCTGGCGCCAGCGTTGCCCACACCTACATCGTGATGGAATACGTTCAGGGCATTGAATTGGCGAAAGTCATCGCCAAAGGGCCGCTCAAGGTTTCGGAAGCTCTTCGCATCACAAAGGAAGTTGCGGACGGGCTCGCGTTTGCACATAAAAAGGGCATCATTCACCGCGACGTCACGTCAAAAAACATCATGGTGACGAAGTCTGGTACCGCGAAGGTGCTGGATTTTGGAATCGCCGCGACGCGTTCAGACGCCGACCCTGAAGCGACTCAAGCTTTGGACATCGTAGGTACTCCAGCGTATTTTTCACCAGAGCAAGCCAACGGCGAAGCAGGCGACGAACGTTCAGATATCTACTCTCTGGGTGTTGTCCTCTTTGAGATGTTGACCGGCCGCCTGCCTTTTCCAGCCGGCGACTCCGTCGCGATGGCTCGGTCGCACCTTAACGACGCCGTCGTGGCTCCCAGCACGATTAATCCCAAAGTTCCCGCGCAGGTAGACCTCATCGTCGCTCGTGCCCTCTCAAAGAAGCCGGAGCAGCGGTTTTCATCCGCAAAGTCTTTTGCCGATGAGCTTGACGCCGCATTCGTCGGTGTCACGGGCATGACCATGGAGACGAGTTCGCCACAGCTTGATCACGAAGAGTCCGAGACACTTCGGGGGAGCGAAGTAACGGGCGAGACGAAAGGGATACCAACCTCACGCACTGCAACCGTCCCGGCTGGTGTCGGGATGGTGACTGGCCCCGCAACGCAGTCCGGTGGCGAGGACGACTTTGACGCCCTCTTTTCTCCGCGAGCGGCCTACTCGAGTGGCGCTTCCTGGTCAGTCGAAGAGATGTCTGGTCTCGGCGCTCGAAAGTCACCCCAACGCCGGCGCATCTTCGGTGGGATTGCCATTTCTCTCGTGACAACTGCGGTTCTCGCAGTCGTCGCTATTTGGGTACTAAACCTTGCACCGACAAACATCATCCCGTCTTCGGGAGTTGAAATTCCCGCGGTGACCAACCTTACGTACGAACAAGCCGCCGCAAAAATGAAGGCAGCGAATTTCGTGCCGGTGCAAGAAGACGAGAACAGTCTCACCGTCGCAAAAGACAAGGTGATTCGCACGGAGCCCGCCTCGGGCAAGAAGATTGAATCCGGCTCGATTGTCACCATCATCGTGTCGCTCGGCGCCAACGAAAGTCCCGTTCCCAATATCGTTGGCATGAGTGTTGCTGATGGCACGGCCGCCTTGACGGCACTCAAATTGGTTATTGGCTCTACGACCGAGACTTACCATGGGTCCTACCCGGCGGGAACA
Organism: Microbacteriaceae bacterium; assembly: GCA_049314515.1. GTDB lineage: Bacteria > Actinomycetota > Actinomycetes > Actinomycetales > Microbacteriaceae > RFQD01. The sequence goes on along the minus strand of JBMOEY010000002.1, from coordinate 16,794 downwards.
ATCATTTCTACCGACCCCGCTGTGGGCACCTCGCTCAAAGACGGCTCAGTGGTCAACCTTGTGGTCGCGAGCGGCAAAGTCAACGTGCCGGATGTTCGTGGAATGAGTCTGAAAGACGCGACCGCGAAATTGACGTCGCCGGAATTCATGATTCCGGCCGTGACCGCAGGAGATACGAGCTGCAAGAGTGACGCCGCTCTCTCGGTGAGAGGGCAATCGGTCGTTGGCGAAGCGCCACTCGGCACGAGCGTCACAATTTACTATTGCTCCGGCTAACCCAACGGAATCTGTTTGGCGAATCAGACGACGACGATGAGGTCAGACGACTCAGCGCGCAATGAGCGGAGACTTGGTTCGTGCCACGGCGGCCGCCCCCCGGAGTCCGGTAGTTTCAAGCCAGTTTCCTAGCATCGTGTAGCCGCCCTCTGTCATTACTGATTCGGGATGAAACTGAACGCCGATGATGGGGTGATCTCGATGCCGCAGGCCCATGATGACGCCACCCTGCGTGCGACTTGACACGACAAGAGAGTCTGGAACCGTCGAATCGACGACGGCTAAAGAGTGATACCTCGTCGCCGTAAAGGGCTGCGGGACGCTCGCATAAAAAGGAGAGTCGTCGTGAGTGATGAGGGAAGTCTTACCGTGCATCAACTCTTCTGCGTTAGTGACCGTTGCCCCAAATGCCTCAGCTATGGCCTGGTGTCCGAGGCACACACCCAACAAGGGCTGGTTTCGACGCGCAGAGCTGCGTACGGCAGCAATTGAGATACCCGCGTCCTGCGGTGCCCCGGGTCCCGGCGAGACCAAGACTCCGTCGTAGGACGACAGTTCAGCATCCACTGCATCCGGTGAAATATCGTCGTTGCGAATGACCGAAGTTTCGGCTCCGAGTTCACGCAGGTAACCATTCAAGGTGTACACAAAGCTGTCGTAGTTGTCGATGACAAGGATTCGAGTCATGGAGCTACCCCACCCGGCTGTTTTGAGAAGTCATGAACGCGTCGACCCAGGGAAACACGAAGGTCATGAGCAACACGATGACCGTGGCCGCAAGCACACTCGCAAGCAGAATCTTTAGCCAGAGCGGCCCGGGTAGGACGCGCCAAATCGCCGCATACATCAGCTCCGCGCCTCCTCGACAAGCTTCGTAATTTCAGTCGGAATTCCTGCGTCAATAGGTTGCCATGACGAGAGAAAACCGTAGATAACCAGTCTTTCACCGTTACCATCCATCGGTGAGCAGGTCGTGATGGTCAGGATGCTTTGTCCCTCGATCGCGGGGGCCTGGCTCAACGGCATCGGATTTGTGACGTCAACCTGCGTCGGAACAACGTATTCCGTATTGCGAACCGTATAGACGTACCACCCTTGACTGGTTTCAAGGTAAATGTGGTCTCCGGGGCGAATAGTTTGTGCCTGTGTGAAGCTCGTTCCCCAGCCCGTGCGGTGAACAGCCATGGCAAAATTCCCCGGTTCTCCCGGCCAGGCAGACCCTTCGTACTTTCCGTAATACCCACGGTTAATGGTTGCCCCGGGATTAGTGACGCCATTCGCAACGGCCCTTGTTGAGCCCGATCCGAGTCTGGGCACGTACAGATTTCCCATAACGTCGTCTTGACCGACGGCGCTAAAGACGGGGGGCGGGCCGTAATCGATAGCCCGTGCTTTGGGTGTCCACTGGCTCGACGCCGAGGGGGACGACGTGATGTTGTTGCTGAAGTTTTTCACCGCATCTGCCTGCTCGCTAGCCACAATCGCGTTATTTATCCACAGTTGCCACGTCAAAAAGAGGAGAACCACGACTCCACCCGTGATGAGTAACTCTCCGAACACACCAAGTGCAGTGTTGAGTTTGCCGGAACCAGCTACTCGGCGAAAATCCGGATTCTTCGTCTTGCGTGATGATTTCTTGGACTCTGGTGCGGGCTTCCGCTCTGGGGGCGTGCTTTGGGCGGACGGGTCTATTGAACGAAGGGGTATGTTTCCGGCCTCCGCGGCAGCCTTCTTAGCCTCTTTGTGTGACATCAACTTTTGAGACCAGAGTTTCACCCAGCTGTCATGGTCCGATACCGACGCAGGCTTTTCCGATTTCGAGCTACGCGGCGCATTTGCCGTGTTGGGAACCTGAGTTTCTGGCTTCTTGGACGCGCCGTCACCGATGGCATCGGGATCCGTACCACCCGGGGTGTCATGCGTTGAAGCCACGGAGGGAGTCTAGCTTCGATTCACTGCACCAGACCCGAGAAGCCGCTTCAGCCCTCGACCTCAGAGGTGTCCTTGTATACTCGTCATGTGATGGCTCGTAAGGAACGCTCGAAAAAAGTTCGCTCCACCGATTCCGGTGAGGCGCCCAACCCTGTGTGGTTTAAGCCAGTGATGTTTGGCTTCATGCTCGTTGGGCTGCTGTGGATCATCCTCTTCTACATCAGTCAGGGGACGCTTCCGATTCCCGCACTCGCGTCGTGGAACATCTTGGTTGGGTTCGGTATTGCATTTATCGGATTCCTAATGACAACTCGCTGGCGCTAAGCGACTCCGAATTACACGCGTGTAACTCTCCCCATGTGGATAACGTGGGGATAAGTCCCTTGGCGGTCAGCGTGTCAGGCCCGGTGCCTGAACGGCAACCAGGGCAACAAGGCCGAGCGCGAGTCCGCACGTCAAGATAACTTGCAGCGCTGCCTGTTTTCTTCGTCGGGTGTTGGCAAAAATCAGACCAACAAGAATTCCCGTCACGAGACCGCCGACGTGCGCCTGCCACGAAATACTCATTCCGGGCAAAAAGCCGATAACTAGATTGATGCCCAAAAGAACCAAAAGCTGCGTGTAATCCCCGCCCAGCTTTCTCTGGATCACAATAAACGCGCCGAGAAGTCCGAAAATTGCTCCCGAGGCTCCCACCACGCCCGTCTGCGGGCTGGCGAGATACATGACCGCAACTGATCCACCGAATCCAGAGATGAGATAGAGGGCAAGGAACCTGCCCCGCCCGAGCATCGTCTCAAGTACTTGACCAAAAATGAACAACGTGTACATATTGAGCACAATGTGAAGAAAGAAGCCGGTCGAGTGCAGGAAGACGCTGGTGAGCATGCGCCACGGCTCGTAGGGGACTCCTAAACCGTTGTCTCCCCATGTAAAAACCGGGGCGTAGAGGAAGTTTTCGGTGACGGCAAGACCGGGAATCCATTGCAGTGCGAAAACCACAAACGTGAATCCGATGAGCGCGTACGTAACGACGGGTGTGGCAGTGCCCGGAATTCGCATGCGAAATCTTTTCCGCGCTGGTATCCGGCCTCCGGGGTGAAGACATTCGGGGCACAGAACGCCGACAGCGCCTGGTGTTTGACAGTCAGTACACACAGGTCGTTCACAACGCTGACAGTGAATGTACGTCTCAACTCGGCTATGACGGTAGCAATTCTCTGGAGCGAGGGTGTCACTCATTCGGTTTACCGTGCGCCAAACTTTTAGACCGTGGTGACGCTAATCGACTCGATCACGACATCGCTCAGAGGTCGGTCTCTGCCGTCTGTCGGTACCTTCGCGATTTCATCGACAACGGCTCTGCTCGACTCATCTGCGACTTCACCAAACACGGTGTGTTTTCCAAACAGGTACTGGGTCGGCACAACCGTAATAAAGAATTGCGAACCGTTGGTGCCCTGCCCGCCGCGGGTCCCTGCGTTTGCCATTGCGAGCTTGTAGGGTTCGTTGAATCCGAGTTCCGGGTGAATTTCGTCGTTGAACTGATACCCCGGCCCACCGATTCCCTGGCCCAGTGGGTCACCGCCTTGAATCATGAAGCCATCGATGATTCGGTGAAAAATTGTGCCCGCGTAAAGCGAGTCCGTTCGAACATCTCCCGTCGAAGGGTCAATCCACTCTTTGTCGCCAGTCGCAAGCCCTATGAAATTCGCAACCGTTTTTGGCGCGTGGTTCCCGAAAAGGTTGACCGTAATCGGACCGTGATTGGTGGTGATGACTGCAGTGGAAGTATGAATCGACATGATGACGATTCTTTCACACCCGTGGCGAGTCACGCGCCCCGCAGTGACATGATGGAATCTGTACCCGAGCGGAAGGACGACCATGGCCAAGAAACAGATTTCACAAGACGCAATTCGTCAAGAAGCGCAGTCAATCCTGCGTGAACAACAGCGCGTCCTCGCGCAAGCCAGCGCAGCTGCGCGCGCGGCCACTCACGAGTTCGGGAGGTACGCGCAAGATGACCTCTTTCCCCGCATTGCGTCGGGAGGTCGCCGGGGAATGAACTCGGCTCGCCATGCGATTGTCGATGAGGTGCTCCCCTCGGTTGGCGCTGCGGTAGGCGCCGCTCTGAATCTGCTCGATGGGAAAAGCCCGACAAAGACTCTCGCCTCGGTGCGAAAGGCATTGACAACGGGAACGTCATCAAGCGCGAAATCCGGGCCGGGGCTCGGAACGATAATCGCAGTAGGTATCGGGGTAGCCGCACTTGTGGGCATCGGTTATGTGGCATATCAAACTTTTCGTGCCGACGACGAGCTGTGGGTCAGCGAACCGGACGAGCTTGAAGGCTGACTGCCACAAGCGCCTGTCCGTCGGTCGCATTGGATCAGGCGGTTACGTAAAGACGACCCACCGAAGCCGGTGGGTCGTCTTTTTTGTGGAGCCTAGGAGAATCGAACTCCTAACCCCCTGCTTGCAAAGCAGGTGCTCTGCCAATTGAGCTAAGGCCCCGTGGGAAACGGGAGTGGGGCTACCAGGACTTGAACCTGGGACCTCTTCATTATCAGTGAAGCGCTCTAACCACCTGAGCTATAGCCCCGTTTGACCAGAGTTGAGCCTACCTGAGCGAACGGAAATTCATAAAATCCATCCGCATGTACAGCTTAGTCAGGGACGTTAACGAACCCCACTTTAATCCCGCCAACGATCTTTGCGCAGGCATTGTAAATAACGGCAATGACTCCACCGAGAACAGTGATGACAACCATGTTGAGCACACCCACCACGCCCGCAAAACTGAGGACCTGGGCCATGGATGCAAAGCTTTGTACATCAAAGTTATTCCCGCCGAGAACTTGGCCGGCAACATTATTCGCCGTTTCAAAAACTCCCGTTTGCACGAAGACGAGATAGAGGAGGAATGTCGCGATAACCGTGACGATTGCTTGGGCAAGACCGAGAAGGAAGGAAATCTTGAGCGCAGAGAAGAAGTCGATGTAGACGAGCTTGAGCCGGACGTGGCGTTGGCCACCCGATGCCGAGTTCGGCGCAGATGCGGATTTGTCGCGACGACCAAATTTGGGCAGGGGAAACTTGCGGTCGGCCACATTCGTCGGCTTTGCGTTTGATGGGGAATTAGAGCTAGCGGTTGTCGTACTCATCTGCGGCCTGTTCTCTGTGCGGGGCGTTACCCGACTAGGTTATTACGCTTCGTCATCGCGTGCGGTTTCAACATCGTCGACCTCTGAGTCAGCTTCTGCGTCGTCGTCGGCAGCCAATTCGGGGTGCAAGTTACGTTCCTTGTTTTGAGCCACCGCAAGTATGCGGTCCTCGTCAGCGAATCGCGCGAAGACCACCCCCATAGTGTCACGACCCTTGGCTGGAACTTCCGACACGTTGGATCGAACGACCTTACCCGACTCCAAGACAACCAAGACCTCGTCGTCATCCGACACGATAAGCGAGCCCGCCAAATCTCCTCGAACCTCACTCAACTTGGCCACCTTGATGCCGAGCCCGCCACGGTTTTGCGTGCGGTACTGATCGACAGAAGTTCGCTTGGCGTATCCCCCTTCGGTCACAACGAAGACGTAGCCGTCATCGCTCACGACGGACGCATCGAGGATGGAATCGTCTCCACGGAAGTTCATGCCGATAACACCCGAAGTAGATCGCCCCATTGCGCGTAAGGACTCTTCCGACGCCGTGAACCTCAGGCTCATGCCCTTTCGAGAAACCAGTAAAACGTCGCTACCATCATCGAGCAGCAGCGCCTTCGTCACCTCGTCATCTTCTCGAAGCTTGATTGCGATAATCCCGCCCGTTCGATTGGTGTCGTACTCTGTCAGCGACGTCTTCTTAATGAGGCCGGCCTTAGTGACGAGAGCCAGGTATTTCGCGACCTCGTAGTCTCGAATGTCAACAATTTGTGCAATTGATTCGTCTGGTTGCAGTTCCAAAAGATTGGCAACGTGCTGACCCTTTGCGTCGCGCCCGGCCTCGGGAATCTCGTATGCCTTCGCTCGATAGACGCGCCCCTTATTGGTGAAGAACAGTAACCAATGGTGTGTTGTGGTCACAAAGAAGTGCTCAACGACATCGTCGGCGCGCAGCGCTGCACCCTTGACGCCCTTTCCGCCCCGGCGCTGGTTTCGATAATTGTCACTTCTCGTGCGCTTGACATACCCACCGCGCGTCACGGTGATAACCACTTCTTCCTGGGGAATGAGATCTTCAACGGAAAGATCACCGTCGTATCCAGGAACAATCGTCGTGCGTCGTTCGTCACCAAAACGATCAACAATTTCGCCGAGCTCGGTTGACACAATCGATCGTTGGCGAACGCGACTTGCCAAAATTGCATTTAGGTCGGTTATCTGATTCTCAAGCTCGGCCGCCTCATCCATGATTTTCTGGCGTTCCAGTGCGGCTAAGCGTCGAAGCTGAAGATCCAGGATGGCTCGCGCCTGAAGATCATCAATCCTGAGCATTGTCATCAGGCCCTCTCGGGCATCGTCAGCAGACGCGCTCTTTCGAATCAGAGCAATAACTTCATCCAGTGCGCCCAGCGCGGCAAGGTAGGCGCGGAGAATGTGCATGCGCTCCTCCGCTTTTTTGAGGCGGAACGTTGTGCGCCGGACGATGACCGTAATTTGGTGTTCAACCCAATACGTGATGAAGCCATCAAGTGACAGCGTGCGAGGAACGCCATCGACGATTGCCAGCATGTTCGCGCCGAAATTCTCTTGCAAAGAAGTCATTCGGTACAGGTTGTTCAGAACAACCTTTGCCACCGCATCGCGCTTCAAAACAATGACAAGTCGTTGACCGGTGCGTCCGCTTGTTTCGTCGCGGATGTCGGCAACGCCTTGAATTCGTCCTTCTTTTACCAACTCTGCGATTTTTATTGCCAGGTTGTCCGGATTGACTTGGTAGGGCAATTCGGTCACCACGAGGCAAGTTCGAGAATGAATTTCTTCGACAGCGACAACGGCCCGCATCGTGATGGATCCGCGGCCGGTTCGATATGCGTCTTGGATTCCGCGGGCACCAAGTATTTGGGCACCCGTCGGGAAATCCGGTCCTTTGATGCGCTCCATCAACGCATCCAGAAGTTCCTCCCGGGAGGCCTCCGGGTTATCGAGTAACCAAAGGGCCCCGGATGCGACTTCGCGCAAGTTGTGCGGCGGAATATTGGTCGCCATTCCCACAGCAATGCCGACGGATCCGTTGACTAATAAATTGGGAAAACGGCTCGGCAAGATGGCTGGCTCTTGCGTCCGGCCATCGTAGTTGTCTTGGAAGTCAACCGTGTCTTCGTCAATGTCTCGAACCATCTCGAGCGCGAGGGGAGCCATTTTCGTCTCGGTATATCGTGGCGCCGCCGCGCCGTCATTTCCTGGGGAGCCAAAGTTGCCTTGGCCAAGGGCTAACGGGTAGCGCAAACTCCACGGCTGAACGAGGCGAACGAGAGCATCATAAATCGCGCCATCTCCATGGGGGTGAAACTGCCCCATGACGTCGCCGACAACTCGAGCGCACTTCGAAAACGCCTTGTCCGGCCGGTAACCACCGTCGTACATGGCATAAATGACTCGCCGGTGAACAGGCTTCAACCCGTCTCGAACGTCCGGAAGTGCTCGACCCACAATGACACTCATGGCGTAGTCGAGGTACGACCGTTGCATTTCTAGTTGGAGATCAACCTGCTGAATTTTGTCGATTCCGAGGTCGGGACCCGTCGTTGTCGGGGTTTCGTCGTTAGATGTCAAGGAAGCGCACGTCCTTTGCATTTTGTTGGATGAACTTGCGCCGTTCTTCCACGTCATCGCCCATCAACGTCGAAAAAATGATGTCTGCCGCCGCCGCGTCATCGAGCGTGACCTGAAGGAGGGTCCGTGTGTCGGGATTCATCGTCGTCTCCCACAGTTCGCGGTAATCCATCTCGCCAAGACCCTTGTAGCGCTGAATCCCGTTATCTTTGGGGATCTTCCATCCCTGACCAAGGCCAGCGGCAAGGAAAGCGTCGCGTTCCGCGTCGCTGTAAACATACTGATGGTCTGCGTTACTCCACTTGAGTCGGTAAAGCGGCGGTTGAGCGAGGTAGACGTAGCCGTGCTCAATCAATTCACGCATGTGTCGATATAACAACGTGAGAAGCAGCGTCGTAATGTGCTGCCCATCAACATCTGCATCCGCCATCAGCACAATCTTGTGGTACCGGGCCTTCTCGATGTTGAAGTCGGCTCCTATGCCGGTGCCAAAAGCCGTGATCATGGCCTGAATTTCGGCGTTCGCGAGCATTCGTTCAATGCCAGCCTTCTCGACGTTAAGAATTTTGCCCCGCAGGGGCAAAATCGCCTGTCGATCCGGGTTTCTTCCCTGCACCGCAGAACCTCCGGCTGAGTCTCCCTCAACGAGGAATACTTCCGACAAGGTGGGGTCGTTACTCTGGCAGTCCTTGAGCTTTCCCGGCATGCCGCCGCCTTCGAGGAGTCCCTTGCGTCGCGTCGTTTCGCGGGCCTTGCGAGCGGCCATTCTCGCCTGTGCGGCCACAATCGATTTGCGAATAATGTCACGAGCTTGATTTGGATTTCGCTCAAACCAATCCGAAAGGAAATCGCCGGTAACACGCTGAACGTAGGACTTTGCTTCGGTATTGCCGAGCTTGGTCTTCGTCTGACCTTCAAATTGTGGTTCCGCGAGTTTGACGGAGATTACGGCAGTGAGCCCTTCTCGCACATCATCACCAGAAAGATTTTCATCTTTGTCCTTGAGAATGCTTTTCTCGCGCGCGTACTTATTAACAAGCGTCGTCAGTGCGGCCCGAAATCCTTCCTCATGCGTTCCACCTTCATGAGTGTTGATCGTGTTCGCGTACGTGTGAACACTTTCCGTGTAAGCGGTGGTCCATTGCATGGCCACTTCGAGCGCAATTTTGCGATCCGTGTCTTCCGACTCAAACGAAATGATTTCGTCGTGAACAATCTCGGTCTTTTTGGCCGAATTAAGGTATTCGACGTAATCAACGAGTCCCTTGGAGTACAGGTATTCAATGCCGGACGCCTGGTCATCAGACGCAGTTGACCGCTCGTCCTTCAACGAGATGGTGAGTCCCTTGTTGAGAAACGTCATCTGCTGAAAGCGTTGACGAAGCGTTTCGAAGTTGAAATCGACGGTCTCAAAAATTTCCGCGTTTGGTCGGAAGGTGATGGTTGTTCCCGTGCGATCCGAGGGTCCACCCTGAGCGAGCGGCGCCGCGGGGACGCCATCGTCATAATGCTGCGTCCAGACAAAACCCTGTCGATAAACTTCGACATCGAGGGTGTGTGACAACGCGTTTACCACCGAGCTTCCAACACCGTGTAGTCCGCCGGAAACGGCGTAACCCCCACCGCCGAATTTTCCACCGGCATGCAGAATTGTGAGTACAACCTCAACCGTAGATTTCTTCTCAACCGGATGTTCATCCACCGGGATTCCGCGGCCGTTGTCCACGACGCGCAGCGCGCCGTCTGACAAGACTGTTATTTCAATGCGATCGCAATAACCCGCGAGAGCTTCATCGACAGAGTTGTCAACGATTTCATATACCAAGTGGTGGAGTCCACGCTCGCCAGTGGACCCGATGTACATCCCGGGGCGCTTGCGAACGGCTTCTAGGCCTTCAAGGACCTGGATGTCGTTTGCGCCGTACTCTGCGGGTTCAGAGGGTGACGGGGAGGTATTGCGCGACTCAGAAATAATGTGGCTCCCAACGAAAAGATTGCGTTGCGATTCTACTCTCGGCAACCCCACGCAGCCCGTGAAATCGCCTTCTGAGCGTCTTTTTTTAGGTTGTCGGGGGTTTTTGCCTAATCAACCATAGGTATCGCGCACGCCACGCCCTGGAATCGCTCTCGGGCCACGTTTCCACGAGGGGGCGTTGGGCCCAACAAAAGCGATTTTACTCACTTTGCAGTCTGGATGCGCGGTGCGCAACGTGTTGGCAATATCCGACGACATGAAATTCAGTTGCGTTGCCCACGCGGTCGACGAACAGCGCACCGTCAGAACACCGGCATCAAATTTCTCGATCTGTGTATTAGCTGCCGTATCTGGGCCGACGAGGTTCGGCCAATCCGAAACTAGCGCCGCATCAGCGAGTGGCTCATCCCAACCCAAACCAGCGCTTATTTCCAGTACTGCCGACTCGAGGGTGACGGGGTCGCGGCCCGCAGTGAAGGGCTCCATTCCAAGATCTTGCCTCTTTGCAGGTCGTTTCCTCGATTTACTCGGGGTGCCCGTCCATAGGGACTTGAGCTTGAGATAGAAAGCAGTGGAGAGAGGAGCTTCGTTCACGGTGTTGCCCCTACGTCGACCAAGCCCTTCGAAACGCTAAAGGTCGCCCGAATATCCATCTTGGGAATATCGTCCGCTACGGCGGCCGTCACGAAAATTTGTTCGAAACTCTCGATTGCCGAAGCCAGGTTCAGACGTCGCTTTACGTCAAGTTCTGCAAAGACATCATCGAGAATGACGATGGGATCCCCCAAGACATCATTCCTGAACAAGGTCGCGGTCCCCAGCTTCAGGGCTAGGGCAAAGGACCACGTTTCTCCATGACTGGCATATCCCTTGACAGGTAAGGAATTCAGTGTGAACTCGATGTCGTCTCGATGGGGACCTACGCTTGTCGTGCCGCGATCTAAATCGTCATCCAGCGCGCTAATCATTGCGATGGCAAATCTATCCGCGATGAGGTCGCGTGGGGCATCGAAAGAAAGGCTCTCCATCACGCTTGACCTTAGTGACAAAGAAATCGGATGTCCCTCACCTGCGATGGACAGGTACGCCTGGGACACCGGGGCTCGGAGGGCTTCGAGTGCAGCTTGTCGGGCAAATAAGATGTCCGTTCCCAGGGCCACGATCTTCTCGTCCCAGATAGCCAAGGTTGAGAGATCCCGCTGCGCACGGGGCACCAATCGTAAAGATTTGAGGAGCGAGTTGCGTTGTTTGAGAACCCGTTCGTAGTCAGAACTCACCGACGTCATACGTGGTGAAAGTACGGAGATTACGCTGTCGATCAAGTGTCGCCGGTCCTCGGGATTGTCACGGATAATCCCCAGGTCTTCAGGCGAAAAAATGACAGCGTGGATATATCTCGGCAGGTCTCTCATTCGTACTGCGTTGCCGTTTGCGCGAGCCTGATTCGCCCCATTCCTTTCGATTCGAATGTCCACGGTCAGATTGCGGCCGTTGTGGGTGATGTCCGCCAAAACAGCAGCCATTTGTGCATCTCGATTTACTAACGCAGTTAGCTGATGAGTTCGGTGAGATGAGCCTGTCGCCAATAGGTAAATGGCTTCAATGACATTGGTTTTGCCTTGGCCATTTGGTCCAATGAGGACATTCACCCCGGGACCAAAGGAAATATCACTGGACTGGTGATTTCTAAAATCCGCGAGCCTCAGTCGCGAGACATGCACAAAGACTCCCTTAGCGGAGTAAAAGGTTTGGCTGCAGCAAGTATCGGAATGACGACTCGGATTCACCGTCTTTAGAGGTCTGGCTTGTGATGAGCACCGGGCCAGGCTTGCTGGGATTGTCTCCGTTGTTAAAACCTAGTCGCGTGAACTCGGAATGGACGGCGGTGAGACCATCCAAGAGAAGGTCTGGTTTGAGCGAAACCGTCGGTTCGAGTCCCGAGATGACGGCATCAATAGTTTCTGAGGCTTGCGCCTGATCCCCACCAATTGCTTCGAGAGTAATTGTGTTGTCACGAATGATGTACTTGAGCGCCGCCTCACGCTCCACGACGAGCTTGACGCGTCTCGTTGCTTCGATGAGATCTGCCGTGTTAACAACGGCGAAGTTTTCTACAACCTCCGGGAATAACCTCCTGACCGGGGGGAAGTTGCCTTTGATGAGCAACGACGTGACGGTTTTGTTGTCTGCCTGAAAAGCTATGACTTCACGGTCGTCCTTCGTTGCGAAGGTGATACTGATTGTGGGCGAGGACCCAAATGTTTTACCGATTTCTTGCATGGTTCTTGAGGGCACGAGAGCAGAGTGATCGATCGGCTGGCTTCCTGGGTCCCAAGCGACATCTTTAATGGCGACTCGATACCTGTCTGTTGCCATCATGCTCAGTGTTGTGCCGCTAATTTCTAGTTGCACGCCATTAATGACGGGCATGCTGTCCTCGCGGGACGAGGCCACAACCACTTGAGAAATCGCGGTGGAGAACTCGTCCCCTTTGACCATCCCCGTTGAGCCCTCGACCTCCGGAATCGTGGGGTACTCATCAACCGACATACACGGCAGTGAAAATCTGGAACTTCCACACGTCACAACGACGCGGGAATCGTTGAGTTCAACCGTAATCGGGGCTTGCGGCAATCTGCCGGCAATCTCGTTCAGGAGACGGCCGGGGATCAGAACTCGTCCAGTCTCTTCCACGGTGGCCACAACAGTTGTGCGGGATGAAACCTCGAAATCGAATGTGGAGAGAACTACTCCCGTGGCATTGGCTTCGACTAACACGCCGTTCAAAACCGGAAGGGCGGGGCGCAGCGGTAGCAACTTGACAGAGAAGGAAACGGCCTCGCTCAACACGTCCTTATTGACTTGGAACTTCACGGATCAACTTCTTTCATCATCGTTGGGCTCTCATGGTAGCCCCTGGCGGGAACGGAACACCATTTGAAAGAGAGGGCTTTTTGTTATTTCGCAAGAATTTTTAAAGAAGTCTTTAATATTCATAAGCCTTGTGGAGATGTGAATGAATCGTCGTTTTTCTAAGTAGCGCCACCGAACTACATTCATGTGAGATGTGGAAGATCTGCGGATGAGCGCCGGGCCTAACGGGACGCGGTTGCCCCCGCCTGGCTACCGTCCACAGGATGCCTCGCACTCACCACAGGTTTTCTTCAAGAAACACACATTTTCCACAACTTTATCCACAACTGTTTGCTAGCTTTCCAGGCTTGACGTACAGGTTGTTCAGCGGACCTGATTACCGGGCAAATTGGGATCGTTGCCGCACTCGCGTGGTGAGCTCGGTGACCTGGTTGTAAATTGACCGCCGCTCTTTCATTAGCTCAGCGATTTTTTTGCAAGCATGCATAACCGTTGTGTGGTCGCGGCCGCCAAAAAGTTGACCAATCTTTGGCAGCGACAGATTCGTCATTTCCCTGCATAAATACATCGCGATCTGACGCGCAGTCGCAATAGCCTGGGCTCGCGAGGTCCCAGTGAGCTCATCGACGGAGAGCCGGAAATAGTCCGCTGTCGTATTCATGATGTCGACAGGCGCAACCACGTTGTCGTCATCAAGGGTTACGAGGTCTTTCAATACGGTTTGAACAAGGGGCAAATCAACTGAGGTCTTATTGAGATTTGCGTATGCGGTAACTCGGATAAGTGTTCCTTCGAGCTCACGAATATTGCTTGTTACCTTGCTGGCAATAAATTCCAGAATGTCATCGGGAACGTCGAGTTTTTCCTTCTCGGCTTTTTTACGCAGGATCGCTATGCGGGTTTCCAAGTCGGGCGTTTGAACGTCGGTGAGGAGACCCCATTCAAATCTCGTTCGCATTCGATCTTCAAAGCCGGTGAGGCTCTTTGGCGGCACATCACTGGTGATGACCACCTGTTTATTGTGGTCGTGGAGAGTGTTAAACGTGTGGAAGAAGGCTTCCTGAGTTTCGGCCTTGCCTTGAAGAAACTGGATGTCGTCGATGAGCAAAATGTCGATGTTGCGATATCTGGCTTGGAAGGCCGTGCCCCGGTTGTTGGCGATGGAGTTGATGAAGTCGTTAGTAAATTCTTCCGAGCTCACGTATTTAACCCGAATTGTTGGGTAGAGACTTTGTGCGTAGTGTCCGATTGCGTGTAGGAGGTGAGTCTTTCCGAGGCCGGACTCTCCATAAATAAATAGTGGGTTGTAGGCCTTCGCGGGTGCTTCGGCAACGGCAACGGCTGCAGCATGAGCGAATCGATTCGAACCCCCGATGACAAAGCTGTCGAAGGTGTATTTCGAATTCAGTTGAGAATCATCCGACGCACTTCGGCTACGAGTGCTCCCTTCGGGCAAGGGGGTGGCCGCGGGAATTGACGCGGCGGGCTCCTCGTTTTCTACTCGCTCTAGCATTTTGTCCGCGAGTTCGGAATTGACGACGATTGCAAACGACGAGACCTCACTGTCGGCACCGAGCGAGCCAATCGCGCCGAACAGAGGCCCACGGAGGCGCTGCTCAATCATGCTTCGCGTGAAGTCGTTAGGCACTTCAAGATAGATCGTCCCGGCCATGACTCCCCTGGGTTCGATGAGCGTGGCGAAGCCATAAAGCGCGGGAGTGACGGACGGATCTGCGGAAAGCCCTTCCAGAATGGCCTTCCATGTTTTGTCGAGCTCTATCTGCGTCACTGTATTCCCCCAGATAAACGGTTGTGAGAGCCGTATGCGGCCGAAGATTTCGCGCCAGACTACGGAGGTTGTAGGTCCGATTCCCGTGGCCGATACAGCGTGGGGATAACTTTCATGACGGTAGCGATTCCTGTGGATAAATGCAAGATGGCACAGCAGGGGATGCTCGGTCGGTTTGACCGATTGGCTGCCAACCGCGTACCGTTATCTAGTTGGCTTCAAGGCCAAGTAATTTTCTGCGGTTCTGTTTAGGGCGAGCCGCAGCTCGATCGGAGAATCCAATGAGCAAGCGCACTTTTCAGCCGAACAACCGCCGCCGTGCGAAGGTCCACGGTTTCCGACTCCGCATGCGCACCCGCGCGGGCCGCGCCATCTTGTCGGCACGTCGCCGTAAGGGTCGCACCGAGCTGTCCGCCTAACTCGGTTCGTGCTCAGTCGGGCACACCGAATCGTCAGCCCTCTTGATTACAGGAGGGTTGTTCGTCGTGGTCGATCCTGTGCCGGTCAGTACATGATTGTTCACGTGTACCGGGGCGCTCAGGGCTTGCCGCGGGCGGGCTTCATCGTTTCTAAGGCCGTTGGTGGCGCGACGGTGCGGAACTTGATGAAGCGGCGCTTGCGTGCGGCAACGGCGCCACTCCTTTCTTCCCTAACGGGAGACGTCGTTGTTCGCGTGCTGCCCGCCGCGACGACCGCCACATACGTTCAATTGCGTGACGAGCTCACCGCACTCGTTCTTCGGGCTCAAAATGAGCGGCGGGGGTGACGGCCGCGTGCAACGTTCTGCGAAGCCCCGCCTGGGTCAGTTTTCGCTCGTGCCCCGGAATGCGGGGATTCTCTTTTTGAATTTCTATCGCGCCGCAATATCCCCACTGTATGGCGACGTATGCCGGTACTATCCCTCATGTTCGGCATATTCGCTACAAGCGGTTCAGGCTCACGGTCTCGTTAAGGGATCGTGGCTGACGGCGCGTAGGCTAGTCCGGTGTCATCCTTGGTCTCCAGGTGGAATTGATGACATTCCGGCAAGCACGGGGTCGGATACCCACCTTACGAAATTTGGTTTTGTCGTCGTGAACCGTCAGGAAAGGGCATAGCGCTCACCATGGATATTTTTGGGTTGATTCTGTGGCCGATTAAGTGGCTAGTGGAACTCGTGCTTGTGGCGTTTCACGGATTGTTCACGTACATCGGCATGGACACTAACGCCGGCGCGACGTGGGTTCTCGCCATCGTTGGTCTCGTAATCGTTGTGCGAGCCGCGTTGATTCCCGTTTTCGTTCGCCAGATCCGAAGCCAACGCAAGATGCTCGAGATCGCACCAGAGCTCAAGAAGATTCAGGACAAGTACAAGGGAAAGCGAGATCAGTACTCTCGCGAAAACATGTCCCGCGAAACGATGGCGCTCTACAGTAAGCACGGCACCAATCCACTGAGTTCGTGTCTGCCGCTTCTGTTGCAGATGCCGATTTTCTTTGCGCTGTTCTCCGTTCTGAACGAGGCTCAAAAGGGAAACACGGGTGTTGGACCGCTGAACGCGCAACTTGCCACGTCATTCGCGGACGCGAACGTTTTTGGGGTCGCCCCACTCCACGCAAGCTTTCAAAGCGCCATGGAAGAGAACCCGGCGAACGTGACGGTCATGGTGATTGCGGCGACCCTCGTGGTCATCATGACGGCCTCGCAATTCATCACTCAGCTGCAGATCATGTCGAAGAACATGTCGGAAGAAACAAAGGCGTCACCACAATTCCGGCAGCAACGAATCTTGCTCTACATCCTCCCGCTTGTTTTCGCGGTCTCGGGATTTGCTTTTCCGCTCGGCGTGATGACCTACTGGCTCGTCTCAAACATCTGGACCATGGTGCAGCAGTTCGTCGTTATTCGAAACATGCCAACGCCGGGCAGCCAAGCGGCGAAGGCCCGAGAGGAGCGCCTTGCTCGACGTGGTAAATCGACGGCGACCGTCGAAGAAACCCCCGAGATTGAGCAGCCGGCCCAGCGCCAGCAGCCGTTGAGCAAGTCGCGCGCGAAAAAGCAAACTGGAAAGAAGGGCACCAAGTGACCGAGGAAAAGCCTGAACCAGCCTTGTCCCTGTTGGAGCAAGAAGGAGAGGTTGCGGCCGATTACGTGGAGGAGCTGCTCGACGTGTGCGACCTGGACGGCGACCT
>JBMOEY010000001.1:0-89708 GCA_049314515.1 Microbacteriaceae bacterium | reverse complement strand
TACCTCGGGTCTACGCTTCAAGTGCAGCCGTTCTCTGCACCGCGAAATGAAGGTCTATGGCATGAAATTCGGTCGCAAATTACACAGCAGGTTTCGAGTCAGGGCGGCACTCTCGAGGAACAACTGGGCCCACTCGGCATCGAACTAGTTGCCTCGGTTCCCACGGCAGGCAAAGGTGTACAGGTTGTTCGATTCTTAGGTGTTGATGGTCCACGGTGGTTCTTGCGAGGGGTAATCATCGGAGCGGCCGCGACGGACGGTGACGGGCGGGCAGCATTGGTCGATCTTTATCGAAGCCTTGTGGTTGTTCGGGGGAACACTCCGATGCCTCCACGCGAGCTTTTGCCGCTATCCCTCCCCGCGCAAGCCGGAGGATATGTCTCGTGAGTGAAAATGCCGCGACTCCTCGCGATGGCAAGAAATCGCCTTCTGAGAAATCTGGCTTGGCCGCCTTGGGCGAGTCATCGACAGGTGAACTCGGGGGGCATCCTTTACTGCGCGCTATGGGCGGCATCCTGGGAATCGCAGAAACAGTTCTTCCGGGTTTCGTGTTTCTTGTCGTTTATGCCGTGAGTGGTTTTCCAGTGGGCATGCCATGGTTGGCGCTTGGGCTTTCGGTGGCCGTTTCTGCATCCTTTACGGCTTGGCGTCTGATTCGGCGTCAACCCGTGACTCAAGCCATCGCCGGATTGCTCGCAGTCGGTGGATCAGCAGCGCTGGCGCTGTGGTCTAACCGTCCTGAAAACAACTTTCTCATCGGGATATTCACCAATGCGGGTTATGGAATTGCTTTTCTCGTGTCTGTCGTAGTCGGCTGGCCCCTTGTCGGCGTCGTCGTGGGGTACGCCCGGCAAGAAGGTACGACATGGCGCAAGCTTCGACACCAGCGCCGCGTGTTTTCAGGAGTCACCCTTATGTGGGTCGGCATGTTCGCTCTGAGACTCGCGGTTGAGGTGCCACTCTTTCTTGTGGGTGATGTTGGCGCCCTAGCCGTAACCAAACTGGCCCTTGGTCTTCCGCTGTACGTGCCGGTGTTGGCATTGTCGTGGTTGATCATCCGGTCGCTTTATCGAGAGAAGTAGGCCGACAAGCGATATCTTGATATCAAGATAAATTCGCGTCGGCGAGTTCGCCCACTCTTGGTTGCAGCTCGCATGTTTTTGAGGAGCCAGTCGGTGTCTGCCGTAAATAGTTTCGGAAGTAGATCAACTCTTTCTGTAGGCGGAAAGTCCTACGAAATTTTTCGTGTGGATGCAGTGTCCGGGCATGAAAAACTTCCCTTCAGCTTGAAGGTACTTCTCGAAAACCTGCTGCGCACGGAGGACGGTGCCAACGTGACAGCCGCTCAAATTGAGGCTTTGGGTTCGTGGGTTCCCACTGCTGAACCGGATACAGAGATTCAATTCACTCCCGCACGCGTCATCATGCAGGACTTCACCGGAGTGCCGTGCGTGGTGGATCTCGCCACGATGCGCGAGGCCGTGGCAAACCTTGGCGGAGACCCGAAGCGCGTGAACCCCCTCGCGCCGGCAGAGCTTGTGATTGATCACTCCGTCATCGCGGACCTGTTCGGGAGCGCGGACGCTCTGGAAAAAAATGTTGCGATTGAGTACGAACGCAACGGTGAACGCTACCAATTTTTGCGTTGGGGTCAGACGGCCTTCGACGATTTCAAGGTTGTCCCACCTGGGACAGGCATCGTCCACCAGGTGAACATCGAGTACCTCGCTCGCGTCACGATGGTGCGGGACGTTGACGGGGTAACTCAGGCGTATCCGGACACCTGCGTGGGCACCGACTCACACACCACCATGGTTAATGGTCTTGGAGTGCTGGGCTGGGGTGTCGGTGGCATCGAAGCCGAGGCCGCGATGCTGGGACAGCCGGTATCGATGTTGATTCCCAAGGTCGTCGGATTCAAGCTCTCCGGATCGATTCCAGCAGGAGTGACGGCGACGGACGTCGTTCTCACGATCACTGAAATGCTTCGTGCGCACAAGGTTGTTGGAAAGTTCGTTGAGTTTTATGGTCCCGGCGTTTCTTCGGTGCCGTTGGCGAACCGCGCGACCATCGGCAACATGAGCCCCGAGTTTGGATCAACAGCCGCGATGTTCCCCGTAGATGACGTGACTTTGGACTATCTGCGACTCACGGGTCGAAGCGAAGACCACATTGCCCTTATCGAAGCGTATGCGAAGGAACAGGGCCTCTGGTTCGACCCGTCTAGTGAGCCGAACTTTAGCGAACATCTTGAACTCGACCTCTCTACGGTCGTTCCATCGATTTCTGGTCCTAAGCGCCCCCAGGACCGCATTGAGCTGTCGAAGGCCAAGCAACAGTTCCACAAGGACCTCCAGGCGCAGACTGTGGGTACGCCGGCTCGCGTCTCAATCGCCGGGGGAGAGCCGTTTGAACTCAAGAGCGGGGCGGTCACCATTGCCGCAATTACCTCGTGTACGAATACTTCTAACCCGTCGGTGATGATCGCTGCCGGCCTGTTGGCGCGGAATGCGGCCAAGAAAGGGCTCACGTCGAAGCCGTGGGTCAAGACCACGCTTTCTCCCGGATCAAAGGTTGTCACCGACTACTACGACAAGTCGGGGTTGACCGAATACCTTGACGCCATTGGCTTCTATCCTGTCGGTTACGGTTGCATGACCTGCATCGGCAACTCCGGCCCATTGCCCGAGGAAGTTTCCGCGGCGGTCAACTCGAACGATCTTTCGGTCACTGCAGTGCTCTCGGGAAATAGAAATTTCGAGGGCCGGATCAATCCGGACGTCAAGATGAACTATTTGGCGAGTCCTCCGCTCGTGATTGCCTACGCTCTGGCTGGGTCGATGGATTTTGACTTCGAAACCGAATCACTCGGCGACGACAACGAGGGTAACCCGGTCTTCTTGAAAGACATCTGGCCGGATGCGTCCGAGGTTGCGAAAACAATCGACTCCTCGATTGATCGAGAGATGTTCACGCACGAATACGCGGGTGTCTTTGATGGCGATGAACGCTGGCGGGGACTTCCGACGCCAACGGGAGATACGTTCGCATGGGATGCGAATTCGACCTACGTGCGGAAGCCACCGTATTTCGATGGCATGGTGATGGAAACCACCCCGGTGACGAACATTGCCGGCGCCCGCGTGCTCGCGACTCTAGGTGACTCGGTGACGACCGATCACATTTCGCCTGCTGGAAATATCAAGGCTGGAACGCCCGCCGGTCAATACCTCGATGAGCATGGTGTCTCGCGGGCGGACTACAACTCTTATGGATCCCGACGCGGTAACCACGAGGTCATGATTCGAGGAACTTTCGCGAACATCCGTCTGAAGAATCAACTTCTCGACGGGATCGAGGGTGGTTACACGCGTGACTTCAGCAAGACGGATGCACCGCAAGCGTTCATCTACGACGCCAGTGTCAATTACCAGGCGGCGGGGACGCCGCTCGTGATCTTTGCCGGAGCAGAGTACGGATCTGGCTCATCGCGAGACTGGGCCGCGAAAGGCACGAGTTTGCTGGGCGTCAAGGCCGTCATCACGCAGAGCTTCGAGCGCATTCATCGTTCCAACCTGATTGGCATGGGTGTTCTGCCATTGCAGTTCCCGGCCGGCGAAACGTGGGCATCACTGGGACTCGACGGCACTGAAGTGGTGTCGATTGACGGCGTCGATCAGCTTAATCAGGGAGTGACGCCGAAAACCGTTCATGTCACGGCGGTCCCGAGCGAGCATTCAGCACCAGGAAAAAAGGTCGTTGAGTTTGACGCGTTGGTACGCATTGACACGCCGGGTGAGGCCGACTACTTCCGCAATGGCGGGATTCTGCAATACGTGTTGCGCAGTCTTGTTGCCTAACTAGCCCGCCTCGTTAGACTTTCGCTCATGGAAATCCTTCCCACGATTCACGGTCCTCGTGATCTTGACAAGCTCAGCGATGCACAGTTGCGTGAGCTCTCGGGGGAGATTCGGGAGTTCCTTGTTCGCGAGGTCGCGCGTTCGGGAGGGCATCTGGGGCCGAACCTAGGCGTAGTTGAACTGACGCTCGCGATTCATCGCGTGTTCGATTCGCCGGTCGATGCCATCGTCTGGGATACGGGCCACCAGTCGTACGTTCATAAACTTTTGACCGGACGGCAAGACTTTTCTCACTTGAGGCAACGCGGCGGGCTCGCGGGATACCCTCAGCGGTCTGAGTCAATTCACGACATTGTCGAAAGCTCTCATGCATCCAGTTCGTTGTCGTGGGCGGACGGTATATCGCGCGCTTTCAACATGACCGGTCAGGGCGACCGTCACGTCGTAGCAGTAGTTGGTGATGGCTCACTGACCGGTGGCATGACGTGGGAAGCGCTTAACAACATCAGCCATGACAACACTCGAAACCTCATCATTGTTGTCAATGACAACGGTCGTTCGTATGCGCCCACGATAGGTGGAATAGCGCGCTTTCTCGACAAGGTGCGCACGCGTCCGACCTATCGAAACCTGCACTTTTCCAGCCGAAAAGCATTTGCCAAGATGGGCCCGACGGCGCGAGCTCTTTATCGGGGCGTTCGCGGTGGAATCCACGGTTTCCTGAGTCGCTTGACGAACAATCAGTCGCTCTATGCAAACTTGGACATCAAATACTTGGGTCCCGTTGACGGGCATGACATAACGGCCATGCAAGCGGTGCTGCGTCAGGCGAAAAATTACGGGGCTCCCGTCATTGTGCATGCGATCACCGAGAAGGGGCGAGGATACGCACCGGCACGTGATGACGACGCGGATCAGTTCCACGCCGTCGGTCAAATTCATCCTGACACGGGCCTCCCCATCTCCTCGTCGAGCAAAGAGACATGGACGGATGTGTTTGGGGCGGAACTCGTGGCTCGTGCCGCTTCAGATGCTCGAATTGTCGCAATTACCGGGGCCATGCTTCGGCCAACTGGACTGCTTGCGATGTCCGAGCGTTTTCCCGACCGCGTGCTTGACGTGGGAATCGCCGAACAGCACGCAGTCACGTCGGCCGCGGGTCTCGCATACGGCGGGCTTCACCCCGTCGTTGCGCTCTATGCAACGTTCATTAATCGTGCCTTCGATCAAGTTCTCATGGATGTCGGGCTCCATAAAGCAGGTGTGACATTTGTTCTGGACCGCGCCGGAATCACGGGTCCGGATGGAGCGAGCCACCATGGCATGTGGGACCTCGCGATACTGCAGGTCGTTCCCGGAATTCACATCGCGGCCCCACGCGACGCCACGAGACTGCGCGAAGAATTTGCTGAAGCCCTCGCCATTAGCGATGCACCGAGCGTCATTCGATTCCCGAAGGGGAGTGTCGGAGATGATATTCCTGCTGTTCGTCGAACCGAAGACGGTGTGGATGTTCTCCGGGAGGCCCCTCACAAGGATGTGTTGCTCGTCGCAATTGGGCCCTTCGCTCGCATGGCTCTCGATATCGCAGATCGCCTCGCTCACCAGGGCATTGGCGCCACGGTGATTGACCCACGATGGGTCGTTCCGGTCCCACGCAGCGTTATTGACCTTGCACGTGATCACCGACTAGTCATCACGATGGAAGACGGCGTGCGCGTTGCCGGCATCGGAACGCGTGTGCGCCAAGATCTGCGCAGTGCAGGGGTCGACACCGCCGTCGACGAGCTTGGACTCCCGGACGAATTTATTGAGCACGCGACTCGGGAAGAAATTCTTGAACAAGCCGGCCTCACAGCAGCATCGATTGCGCGGGACGTGATTGCTCAGGTACTCGGTAGCCGCATCCCGAGTGCCCGACCCCTCGAAGAAGCCGCTGACATTCGTTCCGACGTTAAGGGAGCTCAGTAGTCGGCTTGCGGGGCAGCTAGCTCACGCCGCGCACGGGTGGGTCATGGAAGAGCTTTTTGTTGATGCGCTCGCTTGCACCGACTCGGTCCAAGAACGGCGTGATGCCGCCCATCTGAAACGGCCAACCTGCGCCCAGAATCATGCAGAGGTCGATGTCTTCGGGGTGACCCACAACCGAATCTTCGAGCATGAGAGAGATTTCCTGGGCCAGTCCGTCCTCAACGCGCAGGCGAAGCTCGTCCGATGTGAGAGGTGAGGTTCCACCGGCGACAATCGCCTTGGCCTGAGGGTCAAAGCCCGTGATGTTCCCCTTTTTGTCGCGCGTAAGAAGCACCCCAGCCTCTGCGAGAGCGTGAAGATTGTCGCTCCGAAAGAAGCGCTCCGGGAACGCGGCGTGGTGAGTGTCCAAGACGTGCGCGCCGACTTTCAAACCGACGAGGTCCAGAAGTTCAAATGGACCCATGGGCATTCCAAAGGAGTCGAGAGCGTTCTCGACGACCTCGAATTGCGTACCCGTGTCGACGGCGTGCATGGCTTCGCCAAGCAGCTTGGCTAGGAGGCGATTAACAACGAACCCCGGACTGTCGGCGGTGATGACCGCTGTCTTCTTCAACTGTTGAGCGACTGCCATTGCAGTCGAAAGCGTCGTGTCATTCGTTTTGGCAGCTTTGACAACTTCGATGAGCGGCATGACAGCCACCGGGTTGAAGAAGTGAAATCCAACCAGGCGCTCCGGGTGGGCCAAGTTCGCGCCAATTTCGCTGACGGACAACGACGACGTGTTCGTAGCGAGTACGGCGGTTTCCGGGATGATTTTTTCGAATCTTGCAAAAACCTCTTGTTTGACCGCAACTTCTTCGAAGACTGCTTCAATAACCCAATCGGCGTCAGCAAATGCGGTGGGGTCTGTTGTTCCCGAGACCAGTGCATGGACTCGACCCGCGTCGTCACTACCAATGCGCCCCTTAGCAAGCAGTCCGTCGATTTCCCCGTGGATGTAATCAATTGCTTGGTCGAGTCGTGACTGGTCAATGTCGGTCAGCACGACTGGAACTCGAAGACGACGAGCAAACAACAACGCAAACTGTCTGGCCATCAGCCCTGCGCCAATGACGCCCACTTTCGTGATTTTTGTTGCGAGTAATGGATTCGGTGCTCCAGCCGGCTTTTTTGCTCTCTTCTGGACCAAGTTAAACGCGTAGATGCTTGCTTGAAACTGGTCACCAGAAATCAGGTCGGCGAGTTCCTCATCCTCGCGAAGGAACCCCTCGTTGCGCGTGCCACTCTTTGCTGCGGACAGCAGACGAAGGGCTGCCTGGGGTGCCGTTGCCACCGTTCCGATGCGTTTCTCTACTGTGGATCGAGCGATATTGACAGCGATGTCCCACTTGACAGTTCGCTCGAGCACTCCTGGTTCGTGGGGGCGTTTGACTTTCAATCCGCCAAGTACGCGGTCGGCCCAGGCGAAGGAATCTTCAAGAAAGCGACCAGGGCCAAACATTGCGTCGGCTATACCGAGGTCCCGTGCTTGCGCTGCGCTCAGCATCCGATTGTTTTTGAGGGGGTTGGAAAGCATCACAGTGAGGGCGTTTTCAATCCCAATGAGATTCGGCAAGAGGTATGCGCCACCCCAACCCGGCACGAGTCCAAGGAACACCTCGGGAAGAGCAATCGCAGCTGCGCTGGAATCAATTGTTCGATAGTCCGCGTTGAGCGCAATCTCAAGTCCGCCACCGAGTGCCAGGCCGTTGATGAAGACGAAGGATGGAACGCCCAGTTCCCGTAATCGGCCTAATGACCGGTGGCCCAGTTCGGCAAGTTTTCTCGCGAATGCCTTCGACGGTATGTCCGCAACACGACTAAGGTCAGCGCCGGCAGCCAGAAAATAGGGCTTTCCGGTGACTCCAACGGCCTGAATTTCACCGCGCGACGCCCTGTCCGCAAGCTCGACAAGAACGGTATCGAGTTGCATCATGGTGCGCGGGCCGAGCGTGTTGGGGCGCGTGTGGTCGAGGTCATTGTCCAGAGTCACCAGAGCCAGTACTCGGCCGGATTCGAGGTGAATGTCTCGAACGTAGGAGCGTGTGACTACTTCTTCGTCTGAAAGAGCGAGTAGATCAGCGAAATCAATGTTGTCGTACTGGCCCATTGTTATTTCCGCTTTCCATCAAAGTGCGGGTTCTCCCAAACCACGCTTCCGCCCTGACCTAATCCCACGCACATGGCCGTGAGACCGTACCGAACGTCTGGCCGCTGTTCGAATTGGCGGGCAAGTTGAATCATCAGGCGAACACCACTCGATGCGAGGGGATGCCCGATGGCGATAGCGCCACCGTACGGGTTGACCCTCGGGTCATCGTCGGCAATGCCAAAGTGATCGAGCAGGCTGAGTACTTGAACGGCAAACGCCTCATTGAGTTCGAAAAGACCGATGTCTCCAATGGACAATCCAGCTTTGGCAAGGGCCTTTTCCGTCGAGGGGATGGGGCCTATTCCCATCACCTCAGGAGCTACACCGGCAAAAGCAAAAGACACCATGTGCATCTTCGGTTTGATTCCGAGGGCCTGCGCCGCAGTGTTGCTCCCAATGAGCGACACAGTTGCCCCGTCGGTTAACGGCGACGAATTGCCTGCCGTAACTCGGCCATGGGGCCGAAAAGGTGTTTTGAGCCCGGCCAGACCCTCAAGATTGGTCTCTGGACGGCGACCCTCGTCCTCGGTGGCGAGACCCCAGCCGGCATCTGTTTTGGTCGCAATGGGAATGAGGTCTGGTTGAATGTCGCCCGACTGGTAGGCCTGTTCAACTTTAACTTGACTCGCCATCGCGAAGGCATCTGCCCGTTCCTTGGTGAGTTGTGGAAAACGGTCATGCAATCGTTCGGCGGTTGCACCCATGTTGAGCGCATCCGCCTCGACGAGCTTTTCGGCGACAAAGCGAGGATTGGGATCTGCATCAAAGCCCATTGGGTGGCGACCCATGTGCTCGACACCACCGGCGATGGCAAAGTCATACATGCCGAAAGCTACTGCGCCCGCAACGGTGGTCACGGCCGTCATGGCGCCGGCGCACATCCGGTCGATGGCGTAACCGGGTACCGACATGGGAAGTCCGGCCAGTATCGCGCTCGTTCGGCCGAGCGTGAGACCCTGGTCTCCTTGTTGAGTCGTCGCGGCGATAGCGACGTCATCGACGCGTTCACCGGGCAGCTCGGGGTTTCGATCCAACAAGCCGATCATCGCTTTGACAACGAGATCATCGCTGCGCGTATTCGCGAACATCCCCTTCTCGCCGGCACGACCAAACGGCGTGCGAACACCGTCAAGGAAAGCAACGCGATCACGTTCAGGCATGGTGGCTCCTAGGTTGACTCAACGTACTTTCTGAGCCTACGGTGACTTGCCTTAGTTGGCGAGCGCGTCGTCGTCGTCACCAATGCCGTCACTCGCGTTAAGCAATTCCTCGTCTCGTTCATCCGGCACTGACTCCGCATCAATAAAGCCGTCGACGATGACTTGACCGCAGAGCTCAATTTGCCAGTCGCGCGCTCCGCCGTCGAGCAGTGCGCGCGAAACAGATTCCAGGCTCAGCGGAGCAGGTGGCGACCAGGCGAGTGAACGCAAAAGTGACGGTGTGAGGAGATTCTCCAAGGGGATGTTGAGATCTTCACTCACTGAAGCAATTCGCGGGCGCACGATAGTCAGACGACGGTTCGCGTCAGGATTTCGGTCTGGCCAACTCCGCGGTGGGGGCGGCTCGGACGACCTAACTCGCATCGCTGGAAGATCCGTGACACGCCGTCCTCTTTCGATTGCCGACCACCAGTCGTCGAGCAGTGATCGCGAAGCACGACCGTTGAAGGCCTTCAATTTGGCCAAGTCTGATTTGACTGGGGGGTCAGCGACGACGGCAGCGACAAGACTGGCGTCCGGCACGAGTCTTCCGGGCGCCACATCTCGATGCTGAGCAATACGGTCACGGGCCAGCCACAACTCGCGAGCTATTGCCACTTGACGTGGTGTGCGCAACGTGTGAAGTCCGGAAAGTCGACGCCAAGGGTCTGTTGGAATGTCCTTGGAGGGCTTGGCGAGTGCGGCGAGGAATTCCTCCTGCGCAATCGTCGATTTGCCGGCTTCAGAAAGCAAAACCTCAAGTTTGTCTCGAACGTCGACCAGGAGTTCCACATCCAACGCCGCGTATTCCAGCCACGGTTCAGGTAATGGGCGGGTCGACCAATCCACCGCCGAATGTTCCTTTGCCAAATGGATGCCGAGCAGTTGCTCAACAACTGCCCCGAGTCCCACTTTCTCAAATCCGAGCAGCCTCGCCGCCAGCTCTGTGTCAAAAAGGGCACGAGGGCTGACCCCCACTTCGCGCAAACAGGGCAAGTCTTGACTCGCCGCATGGATTATCCACTCGGCGTCGCCTGCGATGTCAGTCAAGAGAGACATGTCACCTATCGGCGGGGGATCAAAAAGAAAAGTCCCCGCCTCGCGTCGATGAATCTGAATCAGATAGGCACGTTGAGAATACGTGAACCCAGAGGCGCGTTCCGCGTCGACGGCGAAGGGACCAGTCCCCGCGCGAAGCGCGTCGCAGGCAACCGCGAACGCTTCGGCACTGTCGATGACCTGAACTCTAACCACGCTCCCGACGCCGGGCATCCATGCTGATCGCGCCGTCCTGTGGGGGGAGTCCGGCAAGCATGGCGAGCAATTCCCCCCATGCGTGCAGGTGACCCGCGATCGACGAACCTGTAGCGGTCCACGATGCACGAAGTTCGATGTGTGCAGAGTCTTGTTCGCCCGCCAACTCGCCGAATCCTTTTGCGAGGACACGTGTCGCAGTCCCGGATGCGTGAGTGTAATCCGCGTCGTGTGCTGCGAGCGCGTCGGTCAGCCAAGACCACGTGACGTCAGTCAGCAACGGGTCTGTACTGATTTCCCCCTCGAGGGGTGCTTGAGCGAAACATACGATTCTCCGAGTTCCGCCCCAGCCTTCCTGTCCCTCGGGGTCAAAAAGAAGGATGAACCTTCCTGCCCCGTGGGCAGACGTTCCGTCATCTTCGACGGGAAGCACCTCCGCGGCAAACGCGACACTGTGGGGTGCGATGCCGTTGGGCGAAGCAATGCTTCGCACACGCAAGTCAGAACGTAAAGTTGCCGATTCCAACTGCTGAACGAGGTTCGCAAATTCCGCGGGAACACTTGTTGAGGTGCCATCGGTCACGATTCGACTTTACCGACGTGCGTGTCGCGCGCTGCGCAAACTCGCCGTGCATGTTGCTCCCGGCAAACTTGCTACATTGCGCCAAAGACGGGACTGAGTCTGGGGCCGAGATGCACGAATCGAAAATATGTGACGTCTGATTGTTGGACATGCCCGAGCAACGCGTATCGACTCGGTTTCAACGACAACGCGCGACGAACCACTCCTTCGAGTTCGTCCACATGAATTTCTGTGGCACGGTCCGAAGAGACGACGGACACGAACGCCTCGTCAATCAGGTCGGCCTCGGTGATTGCGCGCAACAGTTGAGGACCGGATTCGCACAAGAGTCGTCGAACGCGGCACTCTGTCGCCAAAGTTGAAAGTGCGTTTTCCAGGGATTTCGACGATGCGTCAAACGTGAAGAGACGAAGTCGTTCGGGACGTGCGCAGGTGTCGAGAGAGAGATCACCCCGGGTAGCAACGAACAAGAATCCGTCAGGAGGGAAGTGCCAGCCTTCCGAGCGAACGGTTTCTCCTCCGGTGACGATTGCCTGAGCATCCTGACGCAGCGCTCGAAGCAGGTGACGATCATTCCCGCGGGTCAACGAGCGGGAGGTGCCGTCAGGTCCGGCCGGATTGCCTGAGCTATCGAGCAGAATGTTTGAACGAAACCACGGCCGATTCGGCCAGGAAACATCGTCGAAGACGACCGACGATGGGACAGAAATCATGCTGACGGCGGGAAAGATGCGACTCGCTCGCGCACCTGGCGCTTGATTCGAGCGAGCATGCCGGACATTCCACGCACGCGAAGTGGTGAAATCAACTCGTTGAGTCCGAGAGTGCCCGGAAAATCGTCGGGCGTCGCGAGGACCTCCGACACGGAGAGCGAACTGAGTCCCTGAACCAAAATACTCGCAAAACCACGTGTGGTCGGCGCTTCGCGGGGTGCCGTCGCGAAAACATGCACGTGCGAAAGGTCATCCACCTCGACAAAAATGTAGACAGGGGATTGGCACTCTTCGACACGTTCGAGGAGTTCCGGATGCTCGGCGTAACGTGCCGGTAGCTCCGGAAGCTCGTTGGCGAACTCGAGTAAATACGTCAACCGGTCATTACCGGACAGCTCGTGAAAGCCTTCGCGAATATCGCGGAGAACGGGGGAGACAGACTCAGTCACGTGCTCATTGTGACAGCTTCACGGGCGTGTGCGGCAGTTACGCAGCGTTTCCGGCCGGCGTGGCACCTTTGACGATCGGGACTCGCACTGCAGACCCCCACTCGGTCCACGAGCCGTCGTAATTTCGCACACCCTCAAATCCGAGTAGGTAGGTGAGCACAAACCACGAATGACTCGATCGTTCCCCGATTCGACAGTACGCAATGATGTCATCACCTAGTTGAAGTCCCGCGTCGCCCAGGTACAGTTTTTCCAATTCCTCGCGCGATTTGAACGTTCCGTCCTCATTGACCGCGCGCGCCCACGGGACGTTTGCCGCACCGGGGATGTGCCCACCACGCAAGGCACCCTCCTCGGGATAACTGGGCATGTGCGTTCGCTCACCCGAATATTCCTCAGGGCTACGAACGTCAATCATGGGCTTACCGATATGCGCCCGCGTGTCGGCGAGGAAGGCACGCAACGTTGAGTCATTGCGCTCAACGACGGGATAACTTGTGACCACTCTGGAATCGACATTCGTCGTCGTGGGACGACCGTCCGAAATCCACTTGTCTCTTCCGCCATCGAGAATTCTCACGTCGGCATGACCGAAAAGTTTGAAGACCCACAGCGCGTAGGTGGCCCACCAATTACTTTTATCTCCGTAAAACACGAGCGTGTCATCACGGGAGATTCCTTTGGCACTCATCAGTTTTGCGAAGGCTTCACCGTCAAGGTAGTCGCGCACGACGGCATCATTGAGTTCGGTATGCCAATCGACTTTCACCGAGCCCGGAATGTGCCCAGTTTCATAGAGCAGAACATCCTCGTCAGATTCAATGACGACC
The DNA here is from genome assembly GCA_049314515.1 of Microbacteriaceae bacterium. Classification (GTDB taxonomy): domain Bacteria; phylum Actinomycetota; class Actinomycetes; order Actinomycetales; family Microbacteriaceae; genus RFQD01. Next base: position 76,658 of record JBMOEY010000001.1, on the reverse strand, counting down.
AACCCAGGCGAAGAAAGATGAGCCTCAAGCCAATCCCCGCTCACGAGCGTCTCGGGGTGAGCGAAGGCAACGAAACGCTCAGAGTTGTCATAAGTGACGGTCATATAACTGGTCCTTAATCTGCGGTGCTCTATAGGACGCGAACGAGTCGTGCTCGCAAAGGAAAGTAGTCTGGGTTGCGATTCGACTCTAGGTTCGTTGCGCGAATTGTGCGAATCACGTTACGAAACCTTTCAGAGAATTGACTGAGGAAATGTCCGCGAAATTGACATCGCTGTGCGATCGCTCACCCACGCTTGATGCTCAGTCGATTGTGGCGGGGCTGATACCACCACCCCAGTTTGAGAACGCGTCGTTCGAGTCCTACATCCCTGATCCGGACTATGAATCGCAAAGCGCAGCGCGAGACCGCCTCGCTACGTTTGCCTCCACTGGAGGGACGCTTAAAACAGGTTTGTTTTCTCGGTCAAAAAAAGATGATTCTGGGCGTCCCGGGGTCTATTTGGACGGCGGGTTTGGCGTAGGAAAGACGCACTTGCTTGCCGCCGCGTGGAACGCGTCACTGGGGCGGAAGAAATTCTTCGGCACGTTTTTGCAATACACCTCTCTCGTTGGAGCGCTGGGCTTCGTCAACGCGGTGGAAGCTCTTCGTGGCGCCAGCCTGATTTGCATCGATGAGTTTGAACTCGATGACCCGGGTGACACGATGATGATGACGCGGATGCTAGGCGAACTCGTTGCAGGTGGCACTCGCGTTGCCGCAACGAGCAACACGCCGCCTCATGCTTTGGGTGAAGGCCGTTTCGCCGCCGCGGACTTCCTTCGCGAAATCCACGCGCTGGCGGCGAATTTTGACACGCTACGAATCGATGGAACTGACTATCGCAAGAGGTCGATAGAAGGAGAAGCATCCGCGCAGAGCACGGAATCACTCACCTTGGTGGTCGAGGCCGCCCGGGTGGCCGGTGACACTGCAACCCTCGACAGTTTCGACGAGCTACTCGCTCACCTTGCAACGGTGCATCCCAGTGTTTACCCACGCCTCATCTCGGAAGTTGACCTCATCGCGCTGACGAATGTTCACGTCATCATGAACCAAACGGACGCGCTGCGACTCGTCGCATTTATTGATCGCGTTTACGATGCTCAGATTCCCCTCGTCGCATCCGGTGTTCCCATCAGCACGGTTTTCGGGGGCGACATGATTAACGGTGGATATAGGAAAAAATATCTACGTTGTATGTCACGGCTCATCGCCCTCACAAACATGACCTGAGACCCCTGTGGTGTGGCGTAACACGAACGAAACGCGCGGTGCCGTTTCGTAACGCCTCCGAAACGCTTTCACGCTGACTCAGGAAACTTTCGTCCCGCATCCTCGAAACATCACCGATCGAAACCCCGTGTGGGCACTTTCCGCTCACTCTGGGATCGTTCGACAAACTTTGTGAAGCGAGGATGAAATGGATCAAGGAAACACGGCATTTGTGTTGATCTCGGCAGCACTGGTGTTGCTCATGACGCCAGCCTTGGCGTTCTTCTACGGTGGATTAGTCAAGGCGAAGAGTGTCATCTCCATGATGATGTTGAGCTTCGGCTCGCTTGCTCTAGTCGGTGTCATTTGGGTTCTCTACGGCTACGCAATCGCGTTTTCCAACGCAGGGACGGACACGTTCTATGGCATCGACGGCGTCATTGGCATTGATACGGCCAACCTCGGTCTCGAAGGGTTGCTCAGCACGCCAGACGGTGCGATGTTCCCACCACTTGCCTTTGCGGCCTTCCAGGCGACCTTTGCCATTATTACGGTCGCGCTCATTTCCGGCTCAATCGCTGACCGCGCCAAGTTTGGTGCGTGGCTAGTCTTCGCCGGCATCTGGGCGACGATTGTGTATTTCCCTGTCGCGTCGTGGGTTTTCAATTTCACGATTGTCGACGGCAAAATCGTGGACGGCGGATGGATTGCATACAACCTCGGAGCCATTGACTTTGCGGGCGGAACGGCCGTGCACATCAACGCAGGAGCCGCGGCCTTGGCTCTCGCACTTGTGCTCGGAAAGCGAATTGGATTCGCGAAGGGCATGGACAAGCCGCACAATGTTCCGTTCGTGCTTCTCGGCGCAGGGCTCCTGTGGTTCGGATGGTTCGGATTCAACGCCGGATCGGAGCTTGCGGCCGATGGTATTGCCTCGCTCGCGTTCATCAACACGATTGCAGCCCCGGCGGCAGCGGTTCTTGGCTGGCTCGTCGTCGAGCGTGTCAAGGAAGGCAAAGCAACGTCCGTAGGAGCCGCCTCTGGTGCCGTTGCTGGACTGGTGGCAATCACGCCGGCCTGCGCAAGCTTGACACCTGTCTGGGCCATCGTTTTGGGATTGGTCACCGGGGCACTGTGTGCGCTGGCCATCGAACTGAAGTTCAAGCTTGGGTTCGACGACTCACTTGATGTGGTGGGCATCCACCTCATTGGAGGACTGATTGGAACGTTATACATTGGCTTCTTCGCAACAGACGTTGGCCTCATCTTCTCCGGTTCGTTCGAACAGCTCGGAAAGCAGGCGATTGCTGCCTTCACTGTTCTGATCTTCTCGTTCGTTATCAGCTTCGTTATCGGACTCATCATTGAAAAGACGATGGGATTCCGCATCAAGAACGAGGATGAGCTTGCCGGCATCGACACCGTTGTTCACGGTGAAGACGCCTACGAACTAGCCAACGCATAACCAAACGAGGTGAATCCTCATAGTGAGGATTCGCATCGCGTGGATCAACTCAACGCAGGACCCGCTTCGGTACGGGTCCTGCGTTGAGGCACGCCGTAAACGGCGCGAAACACGGCGTGCCTATTTTCGAAACACGGCGGATGTTTGATTACGTGCTATGAACCAAGGCGATACAGCATTTGTCCTGATTAGTGCAGCACTCGTGCTGATGATGACTCCCGCGTTGGCCTTCTTTTATGGCGGACTAGTTCGTGCCAAGAGCGTCATCTCGATGATGATGATGAGCTTTGGTTCGATGGCACTCGTTGGCTCGATCTGGATTCTTTACGGTTACGCGGTTGTGTTTGCGACCCCGGGGAATCCGGGCTATTTCGGCGTGCCCGGCGTGATTGGCATAGACACCAGCAACCTGGGAATGGAAGGTCTTCTCACCGTTTCACCAGAAGCCGACATCCCTCCCTTGGCATTAGCGGCGTTTCAAGCGACCTTCGCTATCATCACGGTTGCCCTGATTTCTGGTGCAATCGCGGACCGGGCAAAGTTTGGTGCGTGGTTGGTTTTTGCGGGTGTGTGGGCCACTCTCGTATATTTTCCGGTCGCTTCATGGGTGTTTAACATTGGCGCCGCGTCGGTCACGGGGCAACGACTCGGCGGTGGATGGCTGGTCGACGGTCTGGGAATGATCGACATGGCGGGCGGCACCGTCGTCGAAATCAATTCCGGAGCTGCGGCACTCGCTCTGGCAATCGTGCTCGGAAAGCGAATTGGATTCGCGAAGGGTTTGCACAAGCCGCACAACGTGCCGTTTGTTCTCCTCGGAGCCGGGCTCCTCTGGTTTGGTTGGTTTGGTTTCAACGCAGGATCCGAACTCGCGGCGGACGGAATCGCCTCACTTGCGTTTATCAACACAATGGCTGCACCTGCCGCGGGGATTCTTGGCTGGCTCATTGTGGAAAGAATCAAGGACGGAAAGGCGACATCGGTTGGGGCTGCCTCCGGAGCCGTTGCGGGACTGGTTGCGATTACTCCCTCCTGCGGAGCACTCACCCCGACGTGGTCTCTCGTCCTTGGGTTGATTGCGGGAATCGTTTGCTGTCTCGCGGTAGAGCTCAAGTTCCGGTTGGGTTTCGATGATTCACTCGACGTGGTGGGCATCCACCTCATTGGCGGTCTCGTCGGCATGATTTTTATCGGCCTCGCGGGCCGTGACGTCGGGTTGCTGTTTACCGGAAACGCGACACAGCTCGGAGTTCAAAGCCTCGGGAGCCTCGTCGTGCTTGTTTATTCGTTCACCCTGTCGTATGCCATTGGGTGGACAATCGAGAAAACGATGGGCTTCCGGGTGCGCAATGAAGACGAGCTCGCCGGTATCGACACAATGATGCACGGCGAAGAGGGTTATGTATTGACCAGCGACTGAGATGGTGGGCGATACCAGACTCGAACTGATGACCTCTTCCGTGTGAAGGAAGCGCGCTACCAACTGCGCCAATCGCCCGCTCACGACACCGTCGTGCGTTCCACCCTAACCGGAACAACTCGTTCGAACACAATTTGGCGCTGAAGTCTTGGGGGCGGTCGTTTTGCGCCACGTGGCTAATCCGACTATCGTTTTCGATGCACGCTGGTCTTGGCTGGTGGGCAGTGCGGATGTAGCGCAGTTGGTAGCGCATCACCTTGCCAAGGTGAGGGTCGCGAGTTCGAGTCTCGTCATCCGCTCGAGTGTGGTAGCCACGTGGAATCCACCTGCGGTGGTTCGCCACTCATGGTGGATTGGCCGAGAGGCGAGGCAGCGGCCTGCAAAGCCGTCCACACCGGTTCGAATCCGGTATCCACCTCTCCAGAACGATTTCCTTCGGGAGTCTGCCTGGGCGATTGGCGCAGTGGTAGCGCGCTTCCCTGACACGGAAGAGGTCACTGGTTCGAACCCAGTATCGCCCACCAAAGTTCTTGCGAACCGGTGACCTCGCGACCCCGTCGGCTCGCGCTGGTTCGAACCCAGTATCGCCCACCATTAGGCTCGGACTAATTGTTCGAAGCATTGGTTTGAGGAAGTACGAACAGGTGAGCACTGACATCGATTCACTCGTCGTTTCCGCGGAAAGCGACGGTTTTGCCATCTTTACTGACCGTAGCGTCGTGGCGATGCGCGTCAATGGCGAGCTTCGCGACCTAGCCCATCGCCTCTCGGTGGGAGACAACGTAGCGCCTGTGACCATCGGGTCACCCGACGGACTTGCGATTCTGCGTCACTCCGCCGCCCACGTCCTTGCCCAAGCGGTGCAGGGCGTGAACCCGGAAGCGAAGCTCGGCATTGGTCCTCCGGTCACCGACGGCTTTTATTACGACTTTGACGTTCCCGAGGCGTTCACTCCGGAGGACATGAAGGCCCTGGAAAAAAATATGGAACGCATTATTCGCTCCGGACAGCGATTTATGCGTCGTGTTGTGACCGAGGAGCAGGCCCGTACGGAGCTTGCCGGTGAGCCTTACAAGCTTGAACTAATCGGACTCAAGGGTGGAAGTACGGGGGACGACAACGAGAACGTCGAGGTCGGTGGAGCCGAGCTGACCATCTACGACAACGTCGATCCAGCCACCGGTGAGACAGTCTGGAAGGATCTCTGTCGAGGACCTCACCTGCCAAATACTCGAATGATCGGGAATGGAGTTGCACTCACACGACTTGCGGCGGCCTATTGGCGTGGCAGTGAGAAGAACCCTCAGCTGCAACGGATCTACGGAACCGCCTGGCCCACGAAGGATGAGCTTCGCGCCTATCAGCAACGCCTCGAAGAGGCCGCCAAGCGTGACCATCGTCGACTGGGTGTCGAGCTCGACCTCTTTTCGTTTCCCGACGAAATCGGGTCTGGTCTGCCGGTCTTCCATCCGAAGGGCGGTGTCATCCGTCGCGTGATGGAGGATTACTCGCGTCGTCGTCACGAGGCAGCAGGCTACGACTTTGTTTACACGCCACACATCACCAAGTCGAACCTTTTCGAAACCAGCGGCCATCTCGACTGGTACTCCGATGGGATGTTCCCGCCGATGAAGCTCGACGAGACTCTCGACGAGCACGGTCACGTGGTGAAGCCGGGCGCCGAGTACTACCTCAAGCCAATGAATTGCCCGTTCCATATTTTGATTTATCGTTCGAGCGGGCGCAGCTACCGTCAGCTCCCGCTGCGAATGTTCGAGTTCGGTTCGGTGTATCGGTACGAAAAATCAGGCGTTGTTCACGGGCTCACGCGCGTGCGAGGTATGACTCAAGATGACGCCCACATTTTCACGACGCGCGAGAACATGCGCGAAGAACTGACGAAGCTCCTCGAATTCGTTATCTCGCTGCTACGCGATTACGGTCTGGACGACTTTTATTTGGAACTTTCGACGAAGGATCCCAATAAGTACGTTGGTGACGACGAGGTGTGGGAAGAAGCGACGGAGACTCTGCGGTCTGTGGCCGAGGAGTCTGGTCTTCAGCTCGTTCCCGACCCTGGTGGCGCAGCATTCTACGGACCAAAAATTTCGGTGCAGGCGCGCGACGCGATCGGACGCACCTGGCAAATGTCGACGATTCAACTTGATTTCAACCTGCCCGAGCGGTTTGAACTCGAATACACCGGTAACGATGGCAATCGTCATCGCCCCGTGATGATTCACCGCGCGCTTTTCGGTTCCATTGAGCGGTTCTTTGGCGTCTTGACCGAGCACTACGCGGGAGCATTCCCGCTGTGGCTATCTCCGGTTCAGGTCACGGGAATTGCGATCGCGGAGGAATTTGAGCCCTACCTCAGGGACATTATCGCGTCGCTGAGGGAGCGAGGTATCCGCGCAGAATTGGACGCATCGGATGATCGCATGCAGAAGAAAATTCGGAACGCGACGGCACTGAAGACCCCTATTCAATTGATCGCCGGAGAGGATGATCGCGCAAACGGTGCGGTGAGCTTCCGGTTCCGTGACGGAACTCAGCGAAACGGTGTGCCGGTTTCCGAGGCGATTGAACTCATCGTGCGCGCAAGTGAAGACCACCGTCAAATCAACGGTGACGAAGATATTTGATGCGACCGACGAGACCATGATCCACTACGGCGAGGAAGAGTTTGACGGTGTTGCGGCCGAACCGTCGACCAACTTTGCCGGCGCGCCGGATGAGTTTCAGCGATTGTGGACGCCGCACCGCATGGCCTACATCACTCGCGGTCACGCAGGGGATGATGCAGAGGACGAGTGTCCGTTCTGTGTGGCTCCGCAGCGAACCGACGAAGAGGGGCTGATCGTTCACCGCGGAAAGCTCGCCTTCGTCATCCTCAACCTTTACCCCTACAACGCGGGGCACATGATGGTCTGCCCTTACCGTCACGTTGCAATGTATGACGACGCAACTGTCGACGAGGTTGCGGAAATCGCTAGTCTTACTCAGACGGCAATGCGTGTACTCAAAGATGTGTCACGCAACGAAGGATTCAACATCGGTATGAATCAGGGACGAATCGCCGGAGCAGGGGTCGCCGACCATTTGCACCAGCACATCGTTCCGCGGTGGTCCACCGATGCCAACTTCTTCCCGATTATTGGCAAGACAAAGGCGATCGTGAGCCTTCTTGGTGATACTCGGCAGGCACTCGCCGATGCATGGCCGAAAAACCGTTAGTTCCTCATACCGACGAAAAGAAGATGATCATGACTGAGAACGCACAGGCTCACACTGGTTCTAACCGCGTGAAGCGCGGCCTCGCCGAGATGCTTAAGGGCGGCGTCATCATGGACGTTGTTACTGCGGAGCAGGCGAAGATTGCCGAAGATTCAGGAGCCGTCGCCGTGATGGCTCTCGAGCGCGTACCGGCGGACATTCGCGCCCAGGGCGGGGTAGCCCGAATGAGCGACCCCGATTTGATTCAGCAAATTATCGATACTGTCTCCATCCCGGTGATGGCTAAGGCCCGCATCGGACATTTCGTCGAGGCTCAAATTCTCGAGCACCTCAAAGTCGATTACATCGACGAATCCGAGGTTCTCTCCCCGGCCGACTACGTCAATCACATCGATAAGTGGAAATTCACCGCGCCCTTCGTTTGCGGTGCAACGAATCTGGGAGAAGCCCTTCGACGGATCAATGAAGGCGCCGCCATGATTCGTTCAAAAGGTGAAGCGGGTACTGGCGATGTTTCCGAGGCAACCAAGCACATCCGCAAGATTACCTCCGAGATTCGGGCGTTGTCTTCCATGGCAGAAGATGAGCTTTTCGTTGCTGCCAAGGAGCTTCAAGCACCTTACGAACTAGTTCGCGAGGTTGCAGCCACGGGTAAGCTTCCGGTCGTTCTGTTCACTGCCGGTGGTGTGGCAACGCCCGCCGACGCCGCCATGATGATGCAGCTTGGCGCAGACGGTGTCTTCGTTGGATCTGGAATTTTCAAGTCGGGCAACCCTGCAGAACGAGCCAAGGCAATTGTCAAGGCGACCACGTTCTTCGATGACCCTGCGGTCGTTACCGAGGCTTCACGCGGCCTCGGCGAAGCGATGGTGGGGATCAACGTGTCTGACTTGCCGGCTCCGCACCGACTTGCCGAGCGTGGCTGGTAGCGTTCAACCGCGAATCGGCGTTCTCTCACTCCAGGGAGACGTGCGCGAACACGTCCTGATGCTTCGAGAAATCGGCATCGAACCAATTCTTGTTCGCCGGGAATCCGAGTTGAACGACGTGGACGGGCTCATCATTCCGGGCGGAGAATCGTCGGTGATGGACAAACTCGCCCGATATTTTGGGTTGTTCGAGCCGTTACGTCGCCGCATTTCCGAGGGCATGCCGGTGCTCGGAACCTGTGCAGGGCTCATCATGCTTGCCGATCACGTGCTCGATGCCATCGATGGCCAACAATCTCTCGGTGGCATCGATGTGGATGTGCGGCGCAACGCGTTCGGCGCTCAGGTCGACTCGTTCGAGGTCGGGGTTTCGGCACCCGCGATTGCCGCGACACCTATCGCTGCGGCATTCATTCGAGCTCCGGTGGTGGAGCGCGTTGGGACCCGCGCCGAGGTGATCGCTGCGCTCGATGACGGACGAGTCGTTGGGGTTCGACAGGGAAACGCGATTGGAATCAGCTTTCATCCGGAATTAGAAGGTGACGCTCGTGTGCACGAGTTCTTCGTAGCTCTGGTCATTGACCACGTGGCGTCGAGGGGCAAGCCCCGCCACCGTAGCTAGAATCGTCGTTATGTCTGGACACTCCAAATGGGCGACAACCAAGCACAAGAAAGCCGTTATTGACGCACGGCGTGCGAAGTCGTTTGCCAAACTCATCAAGAACATCGAAGTCGCCGCCAAGCTCGGGGGCGCCGACTTGAGTGGTAATCCAACCCTCGTTGACGCCATCCAAAAAGCCAAGAAAACCAGTGTTCCCAACGACAACATAGACCGGGCCGTCAAGCGTGGGGCGGGCCTTTCCGGCGATGCGGTGGATTATCAGACAATCATGTACGAGGGTTATGGTCCCAACGGCGTCGCCCTGTTGATTGAGTGTTTGACCGATAACAAGAACCGTGCAGCGGCGGAAGTTCGAACCGCCATGTCACGGAATGGCGGAACCATGGCTGATCCGGGATCGGTGGCTTACAACTTCAGCCGCAAGGGCGTTATCCGAGTTGCGGCCGAAGGCGGCGCTACCGAGGACGATATTCTGGCCGCCGTCCTCGACGCGGGCGCCGAGGACGTATCCCTGCAGGGTGGCACATTCGAAATCATCACGGATACGGCAAACCTTGTGCCAGTTCGGACAGCACTTCAGGCGTCGGGTATCGACTACGAGTCAGCAGATAGTGAATTTGTTCCCAACCTGGCCGTCGAAATAGAAGCAGAAACCGCGCGCAAAGTCTTCAAGCTGATTGAGGCGCTCGAGGACTCCGATGACGTGCAGAACGTTTTTAGTAACTTCGACTTGTCTGAAGCCGTCCTCGCCGAGCTCGAACAAGACTAGGCCGGGTCTTCGTCGTGCGGATTCTCGGAGTTGACCCGGGACTAACGCGCTGCGGGATCGGCGTCATCGATCTAAGTTCTTCGCGAACGTTGGCTTTGGTTCACGTCGAGGTTGTTCAGACGCCCTCGACGGCGGACGCGCCGATGAGATTGCTGACGATTCGAGACGCGTTTGTTCGATTGTTCGACACATATCTGCCGGATCGCGTCGCTTTAGAAAGAGTCTTTGCGCAACAAAACCTTCGTTCCGTCATGGGTACTGCGCAGGTAAGTGGACTCCTCCTTGTCGAAGCGGCCGACCGGGAGATTGGCGTCGATCTACATACACCTACCGAAGTCAAAGCGTCGGTTTCGGGCTCGGGGCGTGCAAATAAGGTTCAAGTAGCCAACATGGTCAGGCGCATCCTCAGTATGGGCGATGAAAAGTTGCTACCCGATGCGACCGATGCTTTGGCACTTGCCATTTGTAATGCGTGGCGCGGTGGGACCGGCCTCGGAGGTGGAACGCGAGCGAAGTCGTCTGAGTTGACTCCCGCTCAACAACGTTGGCGCGACGCGGAGAGCCTCGCTCGTCGAAACCGAACTTCAAACTAGTCTTCAGCCGTGATTGCGTCGCTTCGTGGGGAGATTGTCGCCGTGTCGTCGTCCGCCTGCGTGGTCGATGTCGGGGGAGTAGGTTATTCAGTTTCGCTGACTCCGGCTCACACTCGCCAACTTCACATTGGTGAAGAATCCCATTTTCTGACTCGACTCATTGTGCGTGAAGACGCGATGCAGCTCTTCGGATTCGAATCCGAATCAGAACTGACTATCTTTGATGCCTTGTTGACCGTCAGCGGTATCGGACCCCGCTCGGCACTGGCTGTACTGAGTCATTTGAGTCCGCGCGAGATTTATGCCGCGGTGGTCGCCGAGGATGATGCACCGTTCCGCAATGTCTCTGGAATAGGACCAAAAACCGCCAAGCTAGTCGTCGTGTCGCTTGCCGGGCGTCTGACGCACCTCCTAGGGGACGAGTTGGTCGAGACTCATGTTTCGAATCTCAATCAGGATTCAGCTAGTTCCGCCATGCAAACTCAGGTCGTTGCGGCTCTGGTTGGGCTCGGGTGGAATGAAAAGCACGCCTCGGAGACCGTGGTCCGTGTTCTATCGTCGTCGACGACGTTTGATTCTGCGGCGCTTCTGCGCGCGAGCCTATCCGAACTCGGCTCCCCTGGAGTGGGGTCATGACCGACGTTCCCGAAACGGTCAGTCCGGAATTGATCGACCCTAGTGAGGGCGCGTACGAGGGAGCACTCAGACCGAATTCGCTCCGCGATTTTGTGGGTCAGACCAAGGTTGTCGGACAACTGGGTTTGCTTCTGCGTGCTGCCGAATCCGGCGGGCGTGCACCCGATCACATTTTGTTGGCGGGACCACCAGGGCTCGGCAAGACAACCCTGGCGATGATTGTGGCTCGCGAGAGCAATCGGCCAATGCGTCTCTCGAGCGGGCCGGCAATTTCTCATGCGGGTGACCTCGCTGCTTTGCTGTCGTCGCTCCAACCCGGAGATGTTCTTTTTATTGACGAAATTCATCGAATGGCAAAGTCGGCAGAGGAGATGCTGTATCTGGCCATGGAAGATTTTCGGGTCGACATCATGGTGGGCAAAGGTGCCGGAGCCACGTCGATTCCTCTCGACTTGCCTGCCTTCACGTTGGTTGGTGCGACAACTCGAACCGGTTTGTTGGCGAGCCCGCTGCGTGATCGATTCGGTTTCACGGGCCATCTTGAGTTTTATTCGTCCGACGAGCTGTTAGACGTGGTGACCCGTTCGGCTGCTTTGTTGGACGTCACGCTCCCCAAAGATGCACTGCTCGAAATTGCTCGTCGCTCTCGAGGAACACCACGAATCGCAAATCGTCTTTTGAGGCGCGTAAGAGATTTCCTGGAGGTTCACCCGCTGACTGCGCCTGAGGTTGTCGCGGATTCGGCACTGACCCTTTATGACGTAGACAAACGGGGCTTGGATCGTCTGGATCGATCGGTACTCGAGGCCTTGATTGTGCGGTTTAACGGCGGACCGGTCGGTGTCAGTTCGCTCGCCGTGTCGATTGGAGAAGACTCAGAGACAATCGAAGCGGTGGTGGAGCCATTCCTGATTCGAGAAGGGTTGATCACGCGAACTTCTCGAGGTCGGATCGCAACCGATGCCGCGTATGAACACCTCGGACACTCACGCCCCGTCGCCCCGTCTCCGACGTCGTTGTTCTAAGTCGAGTCCGCACGAGTGACCTATACTGAACGGGCGCAGTTGCGCCTGAAACTTGAGTGAAAGTAGTCCAACAATCATGCAATTTGACTTCACCACAATCTTGATGATTGCCGTTCTTGGCGTGCTGGTTGTCTTTATGATTCGCAACGGCCGCAAACGTCAAAAGGACGCGTTGGAGCTGCAGAAGCGTGTTGTCGCTGGCGCATCTGTCATGACGAGCTTTGGCGTGTACGCCACTGTGAAGTCCATCGACGAGAGTGAGAACAAGGTCGTTCTCGAAATCGCGCCGAAGACCACCATGACCGTTGCCCGTCAGGCCGTGGTCCGTGTTCTCGATGCCGTGGAGGCTCCCGCCTCGGACGAGGCCAAGAAGTAGTTTCTGTCGCCGAACTGGCGGCATACATCCTTCCACGACACAAAAGGCGATTCCCCTGTGGCCAAGCAATCATCCTCCCGTTCGGCATGGCGCCCGCTCGTCTGGCTTCTCGTTCTCATCGTCGCGCTGATTGGCGCGAATGGGGCGGGAGTCTTGTGGAGCGGCGCGAGTTGGACACCTAAGCTCGCACTCGACCTCGAAGGTGGAACGCAGATTGTCTTGACGCCCACTCTGCAAAGTGGTGAGACGGTCAGCTCCGAGCAACTCACGCAAGCCGTGTCCATCATCCGTCAGCGTATTGACGCCGCGGGTGTCTCTGAGTCGGAAATCAATACGCAGGGCAGCAACAACATCGTTGTGTCGATTCCGGGACAACCAGATGACCAGACTCTTGCTCGTATTCAAGCATCGGCGAAGCTAGATTTTCGCCCGGTACTTGTTGCAGGTGCGCCGTCCTCGGAGCAGGTGGGTCCCGACGGAGCAACTATTACGCCGACATATGATCCGACTCTTCCGAACACGCCGAGTATCGCGCCATCAAACGCATCCGATCTCAACTGGATCACGCCTGAATTGCAGTCTCGCTATTTGGCTTTCACGTGTGGATCCGAGGCAGCGAACGCGACCAACGCTGCGCCCGCCGACGAGCCATTGGTTACGTGCGACGACACGAATACGGCAAAGTTTATTCTCGGCCCCGTCGAACTTGATGGAAGTGACATCAGCGATGCTTCCGCTGGACTCATCACCACGCAGACCGGTGCCTCGACCGGACAGTGGGCGGTCAACTTGGTTTTCAATGGCGCGGGAACGACTAAATTTGCCGACATTACGTCTCGCCTCAACGCACTTCAAGGCTCGCTGAATCAGTTCGCCATCGTGCTCGACGGGCGAGTCATCTCTGCACCGGCCACGAAAGCTGTCATTACCGATGGAAAGCCTCAGATCAGTGGAGGATTCACGCAGGAGTCTGCGAAGACGCTGGCCGATCAGCTCAAATACGGAGCGCTTCCCATTGGATTCGAGGTACAGAGCTCGGATTCCATTTCTGCAACCCTGGGTTCGACGCAATTGCAAAGTGGACTACTTGCCGGTCTCATTGGATTGATCCTGGTCGTTGTCTATTCTCTGATTCAATACCGAACTCTCGGACTCGTTACCGTCTTTTCACTGGCCGTCGCCGCAGTAATCACTTACTTTTTGGTCACTTTGCTCTCGTGGCGCGAGGGCTACCGATTGTCTCTTGCCGGTGTTGCTGGTCTTATTGTCGCTATCGGAATTACGGCGGACTCGTTTATCGTTTACTTCGAGCGGATTCGTGACGAACTTCGTGACGGTCGAGGTCTCGAGTCAGCGGTAGAAAATGGCTGGCGCCGTGCGATCAGAACCATCATTGCTTCGGATGCGGTGAACTTCCTTGCTGCCGGCGTCTTGTTTGTCCTCGCTGTTGGAAACGTCCGAGGATTTGCGTTGACCCTGGGTCTAACGACAATTGTCGACCTGTTCGTCGTGTCACTGTTCACGCACCCTGTATTGCGTTTGCTGAGCCGAAACGGCTTCTTCGCAAGCGGTCATCGACTCAGCGGGCTAGACCCGGTGGCTCTGGGAGCCGTCTATCGAGGGCGAGCTCAATTTGCGGCACCGTCCGCCGCACGTGTTTCTGCAGGCAAGGCGGCGAAATCGGCAAAAGAGGCCGCCCGTCGACAGACCATTGCCGAACGCAAGGCAGGCTCTTCGGATACGAATGTAGCTGTGAAGGGTGACGACTAATGGCCAGCTTGACCTCGCTTGGAAACGACCTCTACACCGGTGCACGGTCCGTTAATTTTGTGGGTCGTCGCAAGATCTGGTACCTCGTATCGACACTCCTCATACTCGTGAGCATCTTGGGGCCGATTGCTCGGGGTGGCTTCAACTTCGGCATCGAATTCACAGGTGGGTCCGAGTTTGTCGTTTCGGGCGTTCCAGGTGGCGACCAGGCCATCGCAACGAATGCCGTCACGTCCGTCGTGCCGGATGTCGCAGCGAAAGTCTCAACTCTCGGAACTGAGTCGATTCGAGTCCAGACGAGCCAACTCACGGATGTTCAGACTCGTGAGATTCGTCAACAACTTGCCAGCGACTACAACGTCACCCCGGAACAAGTCACGGCATCGTTCATTGGAGCAACTTGGGGCCAGGACATTACGAGTCAAGCAATTCGTGGTCTTATCGTGTTTCTTATCTTGGCGGCAATTGTGATGGCACTCTACTTCCGGACCTGGAAGATGTCGCTCGTCGCGATCGTTGCATTGATTCACGATGTCATCATTACAGCGGGAATATACGGAATAACGGGATTTGAGGTTACTCCTGGTGCGGTCATTGGACTGCTGACGATTCTCGGTTATTCGCTTTACGACACAGTCGTGGTCTTCGACAAGATTCGAGAGAACACCCTGGGAAACGGTGCCGATCAGTCCAAGACGTTTGGTCAACAGGTCAACCTCGCCATTAATCAGACCTTGGTGCGATCGATTAACACGTCGGTCGTGGCAGCGCTGCCCGTTGCGTCCATCCTCTTCATCGGCGCTTTTGTTCTCGGCGCAGGAACTCTTCGGGATATTTCCCTCGCGCTTCTCATTGGAATCGCCGTGGGAACGTATTCGACGCTGTTCCTCGCGGCTCCGATGTACGCACAACTTCGTCAGCGTGAACCAGCAATTTCTAAACACGACAAAAAGGTTCTTGCTGAACAAAGTCGAGTGCACCAGGACACCGTTTCGTCGTAGTCGCAGTCAAGTCTCGCTCCTTTCGATTTCCATCGCATAATGGGGGAGAGGAGGAAATATGGTTGATGCACCGCCGTCACCGACGACGACGCCTTCCCTGCGCCGCCTCGTTCCTCGTCTTTTCAGTCGAACCCAGGAGACTGGTGGGTTCGACCGCCTTGTCAAGACAGTCCGCAAGCATCATCCGAAGGCTGACTTTCTTGGCATCGAGCGGGCCTACCAAACGGCAAAACGGGCGCACGAGGGGCAACTGAGACGCTCCGGAGAGCCGTACATCACGCACCCCGTTGCCGTGGCACAAATTCTCGCGGAACTGGGAATTGGCGCTAAAACGATACAGGCAGCCTTATTGCACGACACCGTTGAAGATACTGACTACTCGCTTGGTATGGTCAGCGCAGATTTTGGTCCCGAGGTCGCGATGCTGGTCGATGGGGTGACCAAACTCGACAAGGTTAAGTACGGCGATAGCGCACAGGCGGAAACAGTCCGAAAAATGATTGTCGCGATGTCAAAGGATATTCGCGTTCTGGTGATAAAGCTTGCCGATCGCCTGCACAATGCGCGTACGTGGGGATTCATGCCGGCCGAAAGCGCGGAGCGCAAGGCACGCGAGACCCTGGAGATTTATACTCCACTCGCCCACCGGTTAGGCATCCAGACGATGAAGTGGGAATTGGAGGACCTTGCATTCGCTGTGCTCCATCCCAAGATCTATGGAGAAATCGAGAGTCTGGTCACCGATCGACAGCCTCAGCGTGAGGACTTTGTTTCGCGTGTCATCGTGGACGTTAAGGATGACCTTCGACTAGCCAAAGTCCGAGGAGATGTTGCGGGTAGGCCAAAGCAGTTCTATTCGATCTACCAAAAAATGGTGCAGCGGGGTCGCGAATTTGAGGATATTTTTGACCTCGTCGGAATCCGAATCATTGTTCCAACGGTGCGTGACTGCTACGCGGTTCTGGGACTCATCCATGCCCGTTGGAATCCTTTGCCTGGGCGATTCAAGGACTACATCGCAACTCCGAAGTTCAATCTTTACCAGTCGCTGCACACGACGGTAGTCGGGCCCGAAGGTCGGGCGGTTGAAATTCAAATTCGAACTCCCGAAATGCACAACCGCGCTGAGTACGGTGTCGCCGCCCACTGGATGTACAAGGAACGTGTTTCAGCAACGAAGTCGAACGCGTTGTCGGTGCAGGACACCGATATGGCGTGGCTTGCACATATAAATGACTGGCAGGCCGAGACTGACGATCCCAGTGAATTTCTCGATTCGCTGAGATTTGAAATTGGTGCGAAGGAGGTCTACGTTTTCACACCCAAGGGCCGGGTTGTCGGCTTGCCCCAGGGCGCGACGCCGATTGACTTTGCCTACGCTGTCCATACGGAAGTCGGTCATCGAACTATGGGCGCCAAGGTAAACGGTCGCATCGTCACACTGGAGAGCGCCCTCGCCACCGGTGATGTGGTCGAAATCTTGACGTCGAAGAATCCAGATGCGGGCCCAAGTCAGGACTGGCTGAACTTCGTCAAGTCGACGAGGACACGAAATAAAATCAAGGCTTGGTTCTCTAAGGAACGACGAGAAGAGGCCATCGAGCAAGGCAAAGACGCACTTGCCCGCTCGATGCGAAAACAAAACCTCCCGTTGCAGCGATTGCTGACGCCAGAGTCGTTGGGAACCGTGACGGCCACATTGCGCTATGACGATGTCAGCGCACTTTACGCCGCTATAGGTGAGGGTCACGTCTCGGTGCAAAGTGTTTTAGAAAAGATTCTCGCGTCGCTCAACACCGAACACGACCTGGAATCCACCGATTTCGTCGTTCCAACGCGCTCGCCACAACAGTCCTCTCGATCAGGTGATTCTGGGGTGCTCGTTCGCGGGGCCCCGGATATCCTTGTGAAATTGGCCAAGTGCTGCACCCCAGTACCCGGCGATGAAATCGCGGGATTTGTCACGCGAGGTCAGGGCGTTTCCGTTCATCAGGCGAGTTGTCACAATGTGATAAACCTGCAAACCCAATCAGAGCGACTGATTGACGTCGAATGGGCTCCAAATTCCAAAGGAACCTACCTCGTTCAAATTCAAATCGAAGCTCTCGACCGCTCAGGTCTTCTCAGCGATGTCACTCGCGTCCTGTCAGAAAATCACGTCAACATATTGAGCGCGTCCGTTTCAACTAGTCAGGATCGTGTCGCAATTAGTCGATTTGTTTTCGAAATGACGGACCCCATTCACCTAGATCGACTTCTCAGTGCGGTCAGGAGAATCGATTCGGTTTACGACGTGTATCGGGTGAGTGAGGGCTGAACAGCTGTCGCGCGAGCTAGTCGCTCGAGACATCTTTGTTTATAGGGGAGATGTCTCGACTGGGAGACCTGTTCGTATATCTCGAGCCCTTGGTCGGTATGTCCGGAAGCTGTTGCGAGCAATCGGCGAATGATGTCAACCACCGTTGGCTCCGGCAACGCCGTTTCGTATCGGGCTATGTCAATCGCGGTGCGCGTTGGTGACGTGACAAATGACTCGTTTACATTCACGACATCTGCCGCCTCCAGCTTCAAGTCGCAGACGACGAAGTGTTGGTTGGGTATCGTTGCGAGACGCGCCTTTGTCCGCGACGTCACGGTCCAACGTGAGGGAATACGGTCGAAGGCATCCCAAATCCAGGCGGCACTCGTGCGCGCGAAGATTGTGTCGCGAGGACAGTGGGTTCGGGCAAACGAGATCCGTGACATAGCGTCATCGGGAGTATCTGTTTCACACACCGTAGCCTGACTGCGCCACAATTCTCCGTCGAGAGCGAGTGCGGCAATTTCTGTCGGTGAGAGGTTTCGCCACGAGTGAGTCGACGTCATGACCGAAGTTTCGCATCCACAGCGCGACGAGTCGCACTTAACGTTGGAACTGTGGAAAAGCTATTTGACGATGGTGAGCCAGGACTTTTGCGTCTCGAGTGCGGCAGTGAGCTCGGCGATCTCCGTTTGCTTATTTCCTGCCTGCGCAACTGCCAATTCCGCCTCGAGTTTTGCAATCTTCTCGAGGATTGCTGTGGCTAGTTCAGACTGGCGCGCAAGTCGTTCCGGATTTGTCGCATCCCAATGCGCCTCGTCAAGTTTACGAACCGCGGCCTCAATCTTTCGCATGCGGTCTTCGATTGACTTGACCGAGTTGCGAGGTACCTTGCCAGCGGCATCCCACTTCTTCGAGATCGCATTGAGAGCGCTGCGCGCGGCGACTCGGTCCGTCATCGAGAGAATCGGTTCCGCCTCAACGAGGAGGGCTTCCTTTATTTTTAGATTTTCTGCAAAAGTCGCGTCTTCGACGGCAAGTTCAGTTGCCTTGGCCTCGTAAAGTGCGTCGCCAGCGGCCTTGAATCGCGCCCATAACGCATCGTCCAGTTTTCTACCCGCCCTCGGCGCTACTTTCCATTCTTCGAGCAAGCCTCGGTACGCTGGAATTCCAGCTGACCCTTTGCTAGCAAGAGCCTCGGCCTTCGCGATGAGTGTTTCTTTGACACCTTTGCTTTCTTTATTCTTGGCGTCTACCTGAGCAAAGTGCGCCCGTCGCGCGCTGTCGATGGCGGATTTTGCCGTGCGGAAGCGCTTCCAGAGATCATTTGCGACGGCTTTGGGAAAACGTGGTGTCGACTTTTGATGTTCCTGCCACTGCTCAAAAAGGGTGTCGGCTGAGGCAGTCGTGGTCTTCCAATTAGTAGATGCGGAAACGGAGGCCGACAATGTTTCCATTTGCTCAACTATCGCCGTTCGAATCGCGATTGCGGCGTCTGTGGCCTCTTGATTTTGTTCATTCTGTGCTTCTTCGAGGCTCGCAAGCGATGCGTTAATGCCATCGAGACGAGTAAGGAGCGAAGCGAAATCCCCCACTCCGTGCCCGGCCACAACGCCGGCCCGAAGTGTCTCAGCATTAGCCCTCAAGTCAGATGCGGGAGCTCCACGCTTGAGACGTTGCTCGAGGAGCGAGATGGCGAGAGCGAGATCTGCAAATTTGCGCTCAAAAAAGGCAAGTGCCTCATCGCCTGTTACATCGGGGTAGGCCCCGACGAGACGTTCACCATCGAGGGTGCGGCAGTAGACGTTGCCCTCGGCGTCGACGCGACCCCACGGCTTTTCTGACATGCTCGAACTTCTCTCTTCAATGGCTGATGGGCGGAATCTAGCCTACGCCCGTGACGTGTTGCTTACTGCAGGATGAAATTGGTGATTCGGACGTCGACGACAGGCTTTCCGTCATTGGATCCATTTTGAACGCCCGCATCGACGACCTGCTTTTGCAGTAGGTCCAGTCCTACGGTCACACGTCCGATGACGCTGTAGCCCCCCGCAACGTCACTCGGAATCGAGCTGTCAGCGTAGACAATGAAGAATTGACTCCCCATACTCGATCCGTTACCACTCTGGCGCGCCATGGCAATCGTGCCGGCGGGGTACAGGTCATCCGCTGGAGCGTTCTCAACTGGACCGTACTCATACCCCGGTCCTCCGGAACCATCACCTTGAGGGTCACCGCATTGGAGAACGAAGATGCCGGCCGTCGTGAGGCGGTGGCACGGAACGTTGTTGTAAAAGCCCGACGAAGCGAGGCTGATGGTGCTCGCTACGGCCTGAGGCGCCTTGATGCCATCAAGTTCGACTTGAAGCGGCACGTCGTTGAGAGTGAGCGAACCGCTCCACATCCTGTTCGCAGCGAGTGCAGGGTCAGGAATTTTTGCCGAATCTGCCAGGCTGGTAGGCGTGGGTGTGGGGTTCGCGGGGTTTGTTGCCACGTGGAGAAGTTGCGCACCTACCGTGAGGCCAGTAACCACAATGACGGCGACGGCTGCAATGAGGTTGTCGCGTCGCCGGCGAGCGATGATGTGACTATGGACCTGCTGCCGAGCTTCATAGGCGCGCACTCGATCTCGGGAAACGCGATCGATTTTTGACGTCTTTTTTGGTGTGGCCACTGTTCCCTCTTTTATTGCAACTGATTTAGTGAACTTTTGCGCAGCTTTGAATCTAATCGATTCGAATCACACTCGAGAACTCGTGTCAGGCGTCTTCCGGCTATCCATCTGTCGGGGCGGGCTACCCTTGTTTCGTGGACGCGGAAAATCGGGGACTCGGCGGGGCTACGGCTCCGCTCGCTGTGAGGATGCGCCCGCGCACTCTCCGAGAAATTTTCGGGCAACAGCACCTCATTACTCCGGGTTCGCCACTTTCACAATTGGCCAATCCTGACGCTCGTTCTGGCGTGTCTGTAATCCTCTGGGGACCACCCGGTACGGGAAAAACGAGCATCGCTCAGGTCATCGCAGCGGAGTCCGGACGCAAGTTTGTTGAACTATCTGCCGTCACGGCGGGCGTTAAAGACGTTCGCGATGTCATGGAACGCGCGCGCGGCTCTCGCGAAATGTACGGAACCTCAACGGTTCTTTTTCTCGACGAAATTCACCGTTTCAACAAGGCCCAGCAGGATGCGCTGTTACCTGGCGTGGAAAATGGCATTGTGACGTTAGTTGCGGCAACGACCGAGAACCCCTCGTTCAGCGTGGTCACGCCACTGCTATCACGAAGCTTGCTCCTGCGACTGGAACCGCTGTCGCATTCCGACGTCTCGCGACTGTTAGACAACGCCGTGAGCTCACCTGTCGGTCTGGCTAATGAAGTTGTGCTCGACCCCACCGCACGAGACGCCATCGTGCAATTTTCTTCGGGCGACGCGCGGCGTGCGTTGACCTCGCTCGAGGCTTCCGCTGCTATCGCTGCCGCGTCGGGCGATAACCTCATCACAGCTGACATGGTCTCGCAGGCTGTTGACCGCGCATTACTTCGCTACGACCGCCAGGGTGATGAGCACTACGACGTGATTTCTGCGTTTATCAAGTCGATCCGCGGCTCTGATGCGGATGCGGCGATTCATTACCTTGCCCGAATGATTGAAGCAGGAGAGGACCCTCGTTTCATTGCTCGCCGCCTGATCATTTCTGCGGCCGAGGACATTGGTCTTGCCGAGCCACGCGCGTTGGAGTTAGCAATTGCGGCGGCTGATGCCGTTGCATTCGTCGGAATGCCGGAAGGTCGTATCCCACTTGCCGAAGTGACAATTTTCCTTGCGTTGAGTCCAAAATCGAATTCCGCGTACACCGCGATCAACGAGGCCCTGGCTGACGTCCGAAACGGCAAATTTGGCCCTGTTCCAGTTCATCTTCGTGACGCGAGCTACTCGGGAGCCAAGCGCCTGGGTCACGGTGTTGGCTATATATACGCCCATGGTGCGCCGCACGGAATCGCAGCTCAGAGCTATCTCCCCGACGAATTGAGTGCCGTGGCGTATTACCACCCGACAGACCGCGGTGCCGAGGCAGGATTCAATGAACGCTGGCAACGCATCCAGCGCATCTTGCGTGAACACTAGAAAGCAAGGGTGCTAGCATTAGGTCGCCTGTTTTCTTCTTGTTGCGTGCGGCTGCGTGACGAGAGGCGAAGATCTGGAATTGCCCTGTAGCCGGGCTCCTGGCACAACCTCTCATTTTTCTCGCTCGTGTGCCATACGTGCTTTTTAATGTTGTGAAAATCGAAAGGACATCGTGTCTGACAAGTCACGTACCCGCAGTAAGACCCGTCTTTCCCGCGCGCTCGGTATTCCGCTGACGCCAAAAGCGGCGAAGTACCTCGAAAAGCGTCCCTACGCTCCGGGCGAGCATGGTCGCACTAAGCGCAAGGCAGATAGCGACTACGCCGTCCGTCTGCGCGAGAAGCAGCGTCTCCGTGCGCAATATGGAATTCGTGAGGCGCAGCTGCGTCGTGTGTTCCAAGAGGCGCGCCGAACTGAAGGCTTGACTGGTGAGAATCTAGTTGAGTTGCTCGAGATGCGTCTCGACGCGCTCGTGCTGCGCTCGGGATTTGCGCGCACTCAGGCTCAAGCGCGTCAGATGGTTGTTCATCGCCACATCACGGTCAACGGCGAGTTGGTTGACCGTCCCTCGTTCCGGGTGAAGCCGGGACAGGTCATTCAGGTTCGCGAGCGTAGCGAGGGCATGGAGCCATTTCAGGTTGCCGCCGCCGGTGGGCACGTGGATGTTCTACCTCCCGTCCCGGGCTATCTCGAGGTCGAGCTCGACAAGCTGCGCACGACGTTGGTTCGTCGTCCCAAGCGCGCCGAAGTTCCCGTGACGTGTGAAGTTCAGCTCGTCGTTGAGTACTACGCCGCACGCTAGTCCTCAACGTCTGTCGTAGCTCGATTCGAGGCGGCCGTTCGCGCATTTGGCGAGTCGGCCGCCTCGTTCGTTTCGCCTACACTTGAGCCTTATGAAGAACATTCTTTTGATTTCGCTGGGTGTCGTTGCGGGATTCGTCATCGCTCATGAGGTGAGCAAGACCGAATCCGGTAAGGCATTTCTTGCCAACGTAGATTCCGCTGTTTCGGGTGTGAAAGAAGCCGTCGTCGACGGATACCGCACGCGTGACGCCGAACTGCGTCAGGGCAAGTAACCCACAATGCAGACCGCCGAGATCGCCAAACGCTGGCTCGATTACTTCGCAAAGAACGGCCACACGGTCGTACCCTCGGCATCTCTCGTGAGCGACGATCCCACGCTGTTATTCACAGTTGCGGGCATGGTTCCGTTCATCCCTTACCTGTCCGGTCACGTGCCTCCGCCATACCCGCGTGCCACGAGTGTTCAAAAGTGCATCAGAACGCTCGATATTGAGGAAGTCGGAAAGACCACGCGTCACGGGACGTTTTTCCAGATGAACGGCAATTTTTCGTTCGGCGACTATTTCAAAGAGGGTGCAATTGGCTTCGCCTGGGAACTTCTGACTTCTCCAGAAAGCGATGGAGGACTGGGTTTCGCAGAGAAGGACCTCTGGGTCACGGTTTACGAAGATGATGATGAGGCAATCGAGCTGTGGAGCAAGATTGCGGGACTTCCGACGGAGCGCATCCAACGTCGTGGCAAAGAAGACAATTACTGGTCAACCGGTCAACCGGGCCCAGCTGGTCCATGTTCGGAAATCTATTTCGACCGGGGACCCAATTACGGGGTCGAGGGTGGACCCGTGGCCGACGAAAACCGGTATATCGAAATTTGGAACCTTGTCTTCATGCAATATGCACGCGGGGAAGGGACGAGCAAGACCGAGTTTGAGATTCTTGGCGAGTTGCCCAACAAGAACATCGACACGGGGATGGGTCTGGAACGCGTCGCTTTTCTGAAGCAGGGTGTCGAAAACCTCTACGAAATTGATCAAGTGCGTCCCGTTCTCGACCGCGCGGCTGACATGGCCGGCATAACGTACGGCCAAGATCATGAGAACGACGTGCGTTTGCGGGTCATTGCAGATCACGTGCGAAGTTCGCTCATGCTCATGTCGGATGGTGTGTCGACGTCAAACGAGGGACGGGGTTACATCCTTCGTCGACTTCTTCGCCGGTCTGTCCGTGCAATGCGACTGCTCGGTGTCGACGCGGTCACATTCCCCGAACTCTTTACCGCTTCTCGCGACGCCATGAAAGCCGCCTACCCGGGTGTTGAGACTGACTTTTCGCGAATCGCGCAAATCGCTTATGGAGAAGAGGATGCGTTCCTCAAGACTCTGGCATCGGGCACGACAATTCTCGACACCGCCGTCTCCGACATTATGAAAAAGGGAGCTAGCCGTCTTCCCGGGGACACTGCGTTTTTATTGCACGATACGTTTGGGTTTCCGATTGACCTCACGCTCGAAATGGCCGATGAAGCCGGGCTATCGGTTGACCGGGCCGCGTTCGATACTTTGATGGCGCAACAGCGGCAGCGAGCCAAGGCCGATGCTAAGGCGAAGAAGTCAATATTGGCCGATCTCAGTGTGTACAGCGAGATGAGGTCTGCGGGAGAAACGGTCTTCACCGGTTATAACGAGTTTGACACGGAGGCAACTGTTATCGGGCTCCTGAGAGACGGACTGCCTGTCATGAGTGCCAGCGAAGGTGAGACGATTGAAGTCATTTTGACGGCCACCTCGCTCTACGCGGAGTCGGGTGGTCAGGAATCGGACGCCGGATCCATTGCTGGTCCGGGCTTCGACCTCGAGGTGCTTGATGTGCAGAAACCCATCAAGGGTCTGGTCAGTCACACGGCCCGAGTTCGCGCGGGCACCATCTCCGTGGGAGCAGGCGCGAGCACGCACGTTGATCGCGCCTGGAGACGTGCCGCGGCACAGGCTCACAGCGCCACGCACCTCATTCATGCGGCTCTGCGTGAGACGCTGGGTGAAACAGCCCACCAGAGTGGCTCCTACAACAAGGCGGGCTACATGCGCTTGGACTTCACCTGGAATGATGCGTTATCGCGCGAAACGCGATCCGAAATTGAAGAAATCGCGAACAACGCGATTCTCGCTGATTATGACGTCGTGACTCGTGAAATGGCTCTCGACGAGGCAAAGGCTCTGGGCGCAATGGCACTCTTCGGAGAGAAGTACGGTGAGGTCGTTCGCATGGTGGACATCGGTGGTCCATGGTCGCGAGAACTGTGTGCCGGAACGCACGTGTCGAGGAGCTCACAGGTCGGACTCGTGAGTATCACGGCGGAGAGTTCCGTAGGCTCGTCAAACCGCCGAATTGAAGCTTTCGTGGGACAGGACGCGTTCAGGAGCCTGGTCGTTGAGCGGAGCATTGTTGCCGAGCTTTCGGCGTCACTGAAGGCGCCCCGAGATCAAGTTACGGCACGCGTGTCGGAACTTGTTGCAAGCCTCAAGCAGGCGGAACGCCGGGTCGCAGAATTCGAGGCCCGGCTCTTACGTGAGCAAGTTCCGTCACTTGTGGCCGCCTCCGCGCAACTCGGGAGCGTCTCCGCAATCGTCACCTCAGTGGAAGGTGTGAGTACATCGGATGATTTACGGGGTCTCGTAACTGCTGTGCGGGACAAGGTTCAGTCCGAGCCATTCGTTATCGCCTTAGGCTCCATCATCGACGGCAAGCCCGCCGTAATTGTCGCAACGACTGAAGGTTCCCGCCAGGTTGGCGTTGTGGCTGGACCACTGGCCAAGGTCGCGGCCGATGTGCTCGGCGGTGGCGGCGGTGGCCGCGATGACATGGCTCAAGGTGGTGGGTCGGATGCGTCTAAACTTTTGGATGCCCTGACGGCGGTCACTGCGGCGATTACGACTCGGTGACATGCGATCAGGCGTAAGGCTGGGCGTCGATGTCGGAGCGACGCGAATCGGCGTCGCGCGGTCTGATGCGGAAGGAATTCTCGCATCCCCCGTGGAGACCGTGCTCCGAGACGAAAGTGCAATAGAGCGTCTTCTGGTCATCGCATCGGAACTCAGTGTGCTCGAAATTTTCGTTGGCTTACCCATGAACTTGGCAGGGAAACACACATTATCAACGGAGGATGCCATCAGATTCGCTCAGCAAATCGCATCCGTGTCCTCGGTCCCCGTTCGGCTCATCGACGAGCGACTCACGACGGTGTCAGCACATTCAGCGTTGCGCATGAACGGAAAGCAACCCAGTCGCTCACGTTCGGTTGTTGACCAGGTCGCCGCTGTTATGCTCCTTCAGCACGCTCTTGATTCTGAGCGTTCACAGGGTGTGGTGCCGGGATCGAATGTCCGCGATATTAGCTAGGGAGACCAGATGAGCGACTTTAATTCATCGTTTGGGTCCAATACGAACCAGAATTCAACGCTGGGTGCACCAGCTCCGAGTCCTTTCGGTGGTGGCACCGTGCCACCAGGTCCGCAAGGCTCACGCCGCCGCGGTCGCGTTGCGCTCATTGCAAGCCTCTCAACAGTGGTCTTGCTGCTTGGGCTTGGAGGTGCTGGTTTTTGGGCAGTTACGTCGGGTCCTCTTTCCAGTCTCTTTGCCGCTCCCGATGACTTCCCCGGTCCAGGAAAAGGCGAAGTCATGTTCACAATCAATGAGGGCGAAATTGGAGACCAGATTGCGAACAATTTGGTTGAGGCAGGCGTGATTAAGTCTTTTGATCCGTTCTACACGCTCCTGCTCAATGCCGAACCGCAAGTTGTCTTCGTTCCGGGCGTATTTAAACTCAAGCTCGAAATGTCTGCTCAGGGGGCTTTGGACGCATTGCAGAACCTGTCGAATCTTGTGACTGTCACCGTGGTTA
Organism: Microbacteriaceae bacterium; assembly: GCA_049314515.1. Classification (GTDB taxonomy): domain Bacteria; phylum Actinomycetota; class Actinomycetes; order Actinomycetales; family Microbacteriaceae; genus RFQD01. The sequence continues at coordinate 50,434 of JBMOEY010000001.1, read as the reverse complement.
TTCCGGAAGGTGAGCGCATGACGAATGTTCTGCAAGAAATATCCACGAAGGCAGAAATTCCGCTTTCCGAGGTTCAGACCGCCGCAGCAGATGTTGCCTCGTTCGGTTTGCCGGCAGAGGCTGTTTCACTGGAGGGCTTTCTTTACCCCGCTACCTACGATTTCAGTCCAGGACTGACAGCGCATGAAATTCTGCAAGCAATGGTTGATCGCTGTTTTGAGGCCCTAGATGCGGCTGGTGTATCCACAGAGGACCGCTACCGAATCATCACGTTTGCTTCCCTCGTTCAAAAAGAGTCCGGATTACGCGATGATTTCTACAAGGTCGCGCGCGTTTTTCAGAATCGACTTGATCAAGGTTGGAACATGGAATCCGACGCAACGGTGGCGTATGGCACTGGCGCCACGAATCGGGTCGAGACAACTTCCGCTGAACGGGCCGACGAGGGCAACCCCTACAACACCTACGTTCACCCTGGTTTGCCATTCGCCCCCATCTGTAACCCCAGTGATTTGGCTATTGATGCCGTGCTTCATCCCGCGGATGGGCCGTGGATGTTTTTTGTCACGTGGAATCTCGACACCGGAGAAACAATCTTCTCGGAAACAGCGGATGAGCACGCGGCGGGCGTCGAAAAGTGGATTGCCTGGATGGATGAGCACCCGGAGTATGGCTAGTCGCTTCGCGGTGATTGGCGATCCGGTCGACCATTCAAAGTCGCCGCAACTGCACGGTGCAGCATACGAAGCGCTCGGTCTTGATTGGAGCTATGAGCGGATCGTCGTTCACGAGCACCAACTCGCGTCCTTTGTGGAAGCTCTTGATGAGAGCTGGCGTGGCTTTTCGGTTACCATGCCTCTCAAACGCGAGGCAAAAACAATTGCGGCGTGGTCGGACGAGGGAAGCATTCTTACCGGTGGCGCAAACACGTTGGTTCGTTTAACCGGCCAAGATGAGCACAGTGATGGATTTCACGCTTACAACACGGATATTGCCGGCGTAGAAAACCCTCTGAGACTTCTCGACCTGACCTCTGTCGACTCGGCGACCCTCGTGGGGGCCGGGGCAACGGCTGCATCTGCCCTCGTTGCGCTTTCTCGTATGGGCTGTCATCGAATTAGTGTCATCGCTCGCGACCTCAAACGAACCGAGGCCATCGAGACACTCGCACGCCGTCTCGATCTCAGTTTCTCACTGTATTCCTTGGACGATATCGTCTCGGTACCTCGAGCGAGTGTTACGGTGAGCACGATTCCCGGCACCGCCCGAGTCGACCTCTCTGGACTTGAGCGATCTTCCGGAGATGTGCTCTTTGACATCGCTTATGACGTGTGGCCGAGCATGAACGCGGCCACGTGGCAAAAGGAGGGTGGACGCGTCATCAGTGGACTCAGCATGCTCGCCGCCCAAGCACTTGTTCAGGTGCGAATATTCGTGTCGGGTGAACCTCACAATCCTCTGGATAGAGAAGACAAAGTTCGTCGCGCAATGTTCGCCGCCGTTGGCCTCGACGAAACAGGTCTTCGAGTGCTCTCGGTAGGCTAGGGCTATGTTGCGATGGCTCACTGCAGGTGAATCTCACGGTCCCGAATTGACCGCGATCATTGAGGGCTTGCCGGCCGGAGTACCCGTTCGTCGCGAAGAAATCGCTGCCGACCTCGCTCGGCGTCGACTCGGTTTTGGTCGAGGTGCGCGCATGAAGTTTGAACAAGATGAACTCTTCATGAGCGGGGGAGTGCGACACGGCTTGACGTTAGGCGGCCCAGTGGCTCTGCGAATTGCCAATTCAGAATGGCCAAAATGGGAGCAGGTGATGAGTGCAGAGCCGGTTGATCCCAGTGTTCTCGAAAGTGGTCGTGGTGCCGCCCTCACTCGGCCTCGCCCGGGCCATGCTGACCTTGTTGGCATGCAGAAATATGGTTTTGATGAGGCACGGCCGATACTGGAGCGAGCCTCCGCGCGGGAAACAGCGGCTCGCGTAGCCCTCGGCGCCGTCGCGAAGTCCTTCTTGCGTGAGCTCGGCATCACAACTATCGCGCACACCGTCGCCATGGGGCCGATCTTCGTTCCGGAAGGAGCGCGGTTGCCTCACCCCGAGGATGTGGACCTGATAGACGCTGATCCACTGCGGTGCTATGACCCTGAAACGAGCGCCTTAATGTTCGCTGAGGTCGATGACGCTCACAAGAGTGGCGACACAGTTGGCGGTGTTGTTGAGGTACTTGCCTATGGCGTGCCCGTTGGGCTGGGTAGCCATGTGCACTGGGATCGACGACTCGACTCACGCCTGGCCGGCGCTCTCATGGGCATCCAGGCAATCAAGGGTGTCGAGGTCGGTGACGGTTTTGAAACGACGAGACGACGAGGGTCTCTTGCGCACGACGAAATGACGCCCTCTCCGGACGGAATTGTGCGCGAAACTGGTCGAGCCGGAGGTATCGAGGGTGGCATCTCCACAGGAACCGTGCTCCGCGTTCGAGCTGGAATGAAGCCCATCGCAACTGTGCCGCATGCACTCAAGACAGTCGATCTCGTGACGGGAGAATCCTCGTCGGCTCACCACCAACGCTCCGATGTTTCTGCTGTCCCTGCGGCTGGCGTGGTGGCGGAGGCGATGGTCGCGCTAGTCCTCGCGGAGGCAGTTCTGGAAAAATTCGGTGGCGACAACTTATCCGAAACCAAGCGAAACCTTCATAATTTCATCGCAAACATTTCTGATTCGCTTCGTACAGCGACCGACGTTTAGAGATTGTTTGAAATGACGTCGTCTACTGGCGCGCCCGTGCGGGCCGTTTTTATCGGCCCCATGTCTTCTGGGAAGTCGAAGCTCGGAAAACGCGTCGCCCGTGCCCTGCGGTCTCCTTTTCACGATACGGACAAAATGATTTCCGCGTTGCACGGTGACATCCCATCAATTTTTCAGCAATTCGGTGTGGAGCAGTTTCGTCAATGGGAAAGAGAAGCGGTTGAGTCCGCATTGCATCTGGGCGGTGTCGTCAGCCTCGGGGGCGGCGCAATCTTGAACCAGTCGACATGTGAAGACCTCGCCAAGCTGCCCGTCATTTACCTACACATCACCCGCGAGGCAGTGTCTTCGCATCTGTCCACAAAGAATCGGCCTCTGCTCGCCGAGGGTATTGATGCATGGGAGCGAATCTTCGCCGAGCGCAGACCCATCTACGAATCCTTGGCGACGATTGACTTTGACACGTCGAGCGCAAACGCTGAACAGCTGACGAACGCGGTCACGGAATGGATCATTTCTCGAGAGGCGGGCGCGCATGACTGACATGACTGAGATTGAGGTCACTGGAGGCGGCGAGTACTCCGTGTTCATCGGTCGGGACCTGCTGCGTGACGGCGCTCCGACAATAGCTAAGGTCCTCGTGGGCGCGACCAAGCTCATGATTGTTCATCCACCCACACTGGTTGACAAAGCAAAAGCTCTCCGAGAAGAGCTCGGCCAAATCTTTCAGGTCATTCTGGCAGAGGTGCCCGACGCAGAAGCTGGCAAGCGAGTTGAAGTAGCCGCGTTCTGCTGGCAGGTTTTGGGTCAGGCAGATTTCACACGCACGGACGCAATCATTGGACTTGGTGGAGGCGCCGTCACTGACCTTGCCGGTTTTGTTGCGGCCACCTGGTTGCGTGGCGTGCGGCTCGTAAACGTTCCCACAACTGTTCTGGGCATGGTCGATGCGGCGCTCGGCGGCAAAACTGGAATTAACACAAACGAAGGAAAGAATCTGGTCGGATCGTTTTTCGCGCCCTCGGCCGTCATCGCCGACCTGTCGACCTTGGACACTCTTCCTGTGAATGAGAAGTTGGCTGGGTTCGCCGAAATAGCCAAATGTGGATTCATTGCCGATCCTGAAATCCTCGACATTATCGAACGTGATGTGGAGACGGCAACGGATACGCAATCTCCTGAATTTCGAAAACTCATCGAAAAGGCCATTGGCATTAAGGCGCGCGTGGTTTCTGAGGACTTCACGGAACAGGGTAATCGCGAAATTCTCAATTACGGGCACACCCTTGGTCACGCAATTGAACACGCGGAGCGCTACCAATGGCGACATGGTGCAGCAATTTCTGTCGGAATGGTTTTTGCCGCCGAGCTTTCGGCGCTCACGTCGTCTCTGCCAGCGGACGACGTTGATCGTCACCGTCGAGTGCTGTCGCTACTCGGCTTGCCGACGACGTACAGCGCCGGTCGCTGGGACACTTTGCTTGCAACAATGCGCCGAGACAAGAAATCGCGAGGGAGCATGTTGCGGTTCATCACGCTCAGCGCCATTGGCAAGCCAGTCACGGTTAACGTGCCCGATACTTCCGTGTTGTTCGCTGCATATCAGGAGACTGCGTCCCCCGAGTCAATAGAATAACGCTCGTGCGCATCCTCGTTCTCAACGGACCAAACTTGAATCGGCTCGGCACGCGCGAACCGGAAGTGTATGGCACGGCGACGCTAGAAGATTTGCGTCTCATTCTCTCCTCTGAGGCGGGAAATCATGACGTCGACGTCCGCCAAACAAATAGCGAGCCAGAACTCATCGAGTGGCTGCATCAAGCAGCCGACGACAAGACGCCTGTGATTCTCAATCCTGCAGCATTCACTCACTACTCTTACGCTTTGCGCGATGCGGTCGGACTGCTAACGAAATCCGGTGTTCCTCTCATCGAAGTCCATATTTCAAATCCTCACTCGAGAGAAGAGTTCCGGCACAATAGCGTGATCTCTGGTGTGGCGACCGGTGTCATCGCCGGCTTCGGGTTCGACTCTTACCGTCTCGCACTCGCCCAACTCATCCGTTAGAGGTGAGGCGCGTGTGGGCGCCGGTATATTGGGCTGAGCAGCATCGCCCGCATTACTCAAATCTTTGGATCAAGGAATTCTCATGGCAACCACCGCGGACATTAAGAACGGCGTCGTCATCAAAATTGATGGACAGCTCTGGAACGTCATCGAGTTTCAGCACGTGAAGCCCGGTAAGGGTGGAGCATTTGTGCGCACGAAAATGAAGAACGTGCTCTCGGGAAAGGTTGTCGACAAGACGTACAACGCGGGGACCAAGATTGAAACCGCTACGGTGGACCGACGGGATTTTCAATATCTCTACAACGACGGCAATGAGTTCGTGTTCATGGACAAAGACACCTACGAACAACTCTCGGTGAACGCTGGGACCGTTGGGGACGCACAGAATTTCATGTTGGAAAATCAAGACGTTCAGATTGCGTTGCACGAGGGTGAGGCACTCTATGTCGAGCTCCCTGCGAGTGTTGTGCTTGAGCTGACCTATACGGAACCTGGATTGCAAGGTGATCGGTCCTCGGCGGGCACTAAGCCTGGCACGCTGGAGACCGGGTTTGAAATTCAAGTTCCGCTCTTTCTGGAGTCGGGAACGAAGGTGAAGGTTGACACGCGAACCGGCGATTATCTCGGCCGCGTCAACGACTAGCGCGTGAGCGGCCGTCGCAAGGCGCGAAAGCGCGCACTGGATATCCTCTTTGCCGCTGACGTGCGAAACATCTCGCTTGCCGACGCCCTGGAGTCGGAGGCGTCTCGCGCCGTTAATGAACCGGACAGAGAGTCTTCCTGGCTATACGCGCGCGAAATTGTTGATGGGGTAATTGATAACGGCGTCATCATTGACGAAACCATCGAGACGCACGCCCGGGGTTGGGCCATAGCTCGAATGCCTGCTGTTGACCGGGCAATTCTGCGAATGGGGACGTGGGAACTTTGTTTCAACCCAGCAGTTCCCTCCGCCGTTGTGGTGAGCGAGTCCGTTGAACTTGCCACTCTTTTGAGTACAGATGACTCGCCGAGCTTCATCAACGGCGTTCTCGGCGCAATTGCCGCGCTACCGCGCTAACTGGCGCCAGGTCTGCTAGCCTAAGAAAAACGACATCCTTTAAGGCCGTCCTGTGAGGCGGGGAAGGGGGTCAGATGACTGCTCGTAACGTCCTGCAGGCGACTGATATCCAACGCGCGCTGACTCGCATCTCACATGAGATTCTTGAGTCCAACCGCGGCGCGTCGGGTCTTGTAATTTTGGGCATACCCACGCGCGGAGTTGTCCTTGCCGAGCGCATCGCTGAGATCATCTCAGGAATCGAACCCGGCGTCGACGTCCCTGTGGGCGCCCTCGATGTCACCATGTATCGGGATGACCTGGCCACTAGCCCCACTCGGTCAAGCTCGCCGACTCGGATTCCAGGAGGTATCGAGGACTCCACTGTCATCTTGGTTGACGATGTTCTCTACTCGGGTCGCACTGTGCGCGCAGCTCTTGACGCACTCACTGACCTCGGACGCCCTCGCGTCGTACGTCTTGCGGTGCTGGTGGACAGGGGTCACCGTGAACTTCCCATCCGCGCGGACTACGTGGGAAAAAACCTTCCCACTTCGCATGCTGAGCGCATCAACGTTTGCTTGGTCGAAACTGATGGCAACGACCTGATACAGATTGCTGGGGAGTAAAGATGCAGCACCTTCTCTCCGCGGCCGACCTCGATCGAGACACGTCGATTGCTCTCCTTGATTTGGCCGAGGACATGGCAGAAACAGCCGACCGACCCCATAAAAAGCTTCCCACCCTGCGTGGACGTTCAATCGTAAATCTATTCTTCGAGGACTCAACGCGGACCCGGATATCTTTCGAAAGCGCAGAAAAGAGGCTTTCCGCGGATGTCATTAATTTTTCGGCAAAAGGTTCAAGCGTGTCGAAAGGCGAGAGTCTCAAAGACTCAGCCCAAACCTTAGCTGCCATGGGTGTGGATGCCGTTGTTATTCGTCATGGTTCGTCCGGCGCCCCGTATCTGCTGGCACACAGGGGCTGGATTGACGTACCGGTGGTCAATGCGGGGGATGGCACTCACGAGCACCCTACGCAAGCGCTTCTCGACGCGTTCACACTGCGGCGTCGCATCCACCAGACGGCATCTCGAGGTCGCGACTTGGCTGGAGTCCGTGTTGCCATCGTGGGCGATGTTTTGCACAGCCGTGTCGCCCGTTCAAACGCGTGGCTACTCACCACACTGGGTGCCGACGTGACGTTTGTCGCGCCACCGACGCTTTTGCCTGCACAACGAGACGCGTTCCCTGTGTCCATGGAAACCAATCTTGATGAAGTCTTGCGCAGCTCTCCCGATGCGGTCATGATGCTCCGCATCCAAAAGGAGCGGATTCAAGGCGCATTCTTTCCCCATGAGCGCGAGTACGCGCGCATCTGGGGTCTCACCGCGCAACGATTCCAAGCCTTGCCACAGAAAACTCTTGTCATGCACCCCGGTCCGATGAATCGCGGGCTTGAGATCTGCAGCGAGGCTGCGGATTCCGCGGCATCGACAGTGCTTGAACAGGTAGCCAACGGTGTATTCGTGCGCATGGCAGTGCTCTTTGCCGTGCTCACCGGAAAAGAGGACCTATGACCACTTCAGTGAAGTTTATCGGGGCGGTTTTGCCGAATGACGAGGTGACGGACGTCGTCGTAACAGGCGGTCGGATCAGCGCTATGGGTCCCGGACTCAGCCACATCGAAGGCGAAGTGGTCGACGTCACGGGTTTACGTCTCCTCCCTGGCCTGGTTGATTTGCACACACACCTTCGGGAGCCTGGGTTTGAGTCGAGTGAAACCGTACTTACGGGAACTCAAGCCGCCGCCGTTGGAGGGTTCACGACCGTATTTGCTATGGCGAATACGCTTCCCGTCGCAGACACGACGAGTGTCGTGGAGTTGGTCTGGCGCAGAGGAATCGAAGCAGGCTACGCAACTGTCCGACCGGTGGGCGCCGTCACGGTTGGTCTCGAGGGCCAAGCCCTGGCTGATCTAGCCAGCATGGCGTCTTCTCGCGCAAACGTTCGAGTGTTCAGCGATGACGGGAAATGTGTATTCGACCCGTTGCTCATGAGGCGGGCATTGGAGTATGTGAAGGCTTTTGACGGAGTCATCGCTCAACATGCTCAGGAACCTCGACTCACCCTGGGCTCACAAATGAATGAGGGGCTAGTGTCTGCGCGGCTCGGCCTCGCGGGATGGCCCCGAGTCGCGGAGGAAATCATCATTGCCCGTGACATACTCCTCGCTGAAGAGACAGGTTCCAGACTTCACGTCTGCCACTTGTCGACAGCGGGTTCGGTGGAAATCGTTCGGTCCGCCAAGGCCCGTGGCGTTCGAGTCACGGCAGAGGTGACTCCACATCATTTGCTCCTTACTGAGGAGAGCGCCCTCGACTACGACGCTCGGTTCAAGGTCAACCCGCCGTTGCGGACCGACGAAGACGTTCACGCCGTACGAGCCGGCTTGGCAGACGGCACCGTTGACATCGTTGCTACCGATCACGCTCCGCATCCGATCGAGAACAAAGATTGCGAGTGGAGTGATGCCGCATTTGGCATGGTCGGCCTGGAATCTGCACTCTCGATTGTGAACATGACGATGGTGCAATCAGGACTAATGAGCTGGAACGACGTGGCACGAGTCATGAGCACTGCTCCCGCTCACATCGGTGGCGTGGCGAACACCGCTGGAACTCTCGAGGTGGGACGCCCAGCCGATCTGGTCTTCGTTGACGAGCGAGTTCTTCGCTCATTCGGTGTCGAAGACCTTGCTGGATTGTCCAAAAATTCCCCTTTTCTGGGGCTCGAGCTTCCGGGCAAGGTTGTGCACACGATGCGCCATGGCTACTTTACGGTTCGAGACGGATCGCTTGTCGATCAGAGGGTCATCGCCACGTTCGCCCGTGAGGACACGATTGGATTCGATGAGCGTGGATAAAGTTATCGGAACGCTCATCGTGCTCGCCCTCATCGCGCTGGCACTTGCACTCATGTTTGCCTCGTGGCAACGCCGGAAACGTCGTGACATCTCGATAGTCGCCTCGAGGAGGGACGGCACCCTCGGAGCGCGCCTTATTGAAATTGCGTGTCTCTATGTCGCCACGACACCACGGGAAGAGCCTCTCGAACGGCTGGCCATCCCGGGTCTGCGTTTTCGTGCTAAAGCATTCGTCTCACTTACGGTTGCGGGAATCGGCATCGAACCCCAGGGCGAAACCCCGACATTCATTGCAATCGAGCACGTTCGTGGTGTTCGTGCGGCTGATGCGACGATTGACCGCTCAGCCGGTCGCTCATCGTTGACTGCAGTCGACTGGAAGGCAGCAAATGGAATGGAGCTCACGTCATTTCTGCGCATTCCCAGCCGTCTCGATCGCACACTATTTTCTGATCTTGTTAACTCAGCGGTGAAAAGCCCGGAATCACAAAAGAACGAGAACGCATCGTGACCACAGCGACACACTCCGCTGTTCTTGTTCTCGAAGATGGAACGCGCTACGAAGGACGGTCATTCGGTGCATCCGGCACTACGTTTGGCGAGATTGTCTTTGCGACCGGAATGAGTGGGTATCAGGAGACGCTCACCGATCCGTCCTACGCCGGACAGATCGTATTGATGACGGCTCCCCACATCGGAAATACCGGAATGAATGATGAAGACATGGAGTCGAAGCGGATATGGGTGAGTGGTTTCATCGTTCGCGAGCCGTCGCGAGTAGTCTCAAATTTCAGGTCGCAACGGTCACTTGATGATGATTTGACGTTGCAGGGAGTGGTTGGTCTGGCAGGCGTCGATACACGCGCCATCACGAGACATATCCGTAGTCACGGGGCCATGCGAGCTGGAATCTTCTCGGGAGCCGATTCACGTGCACCGGAGCGTGAGCAACTCGATGCCGTGCTTGCCGCCCCGAGCATGTCCGGTCGCAATCTTTCCGATCTCGTGTCAACGGCGACGTCCTACGTTGTGCCGGCTGTCGGGGTGTCCCTCGGTACGGTCGCCATCGTTGACCTGGGGGTCAAGAGCTCGACTGTCAACTATATTTCTGAACGCGGATTCGACGCTCACGTGTTGCCCCAGGACGTCTCGATTGATGAAATTCGTTCGTTGTCCCCGGTCGCCCTTTTCTACTCCAATGGCCCGGGCGACCCCAGCGCCTCGGATCGGCATGTGGACCTACTGCGCGATGCGTTGCGCGCGGGCATCCCATTTTTTGGCATTTGCTTTGGCAATCAACTTCTCGGGCGTGCTCTGGGCTTTTCGACATATAAGCTTCCCTTCGGCCACCGCGGAATCAATCAACCGGTGCTCGACAAGGCGACTGGTCGCGTCGAAATCACCAGCCAGAACCATGGTTTCGCTGTTGATGCACCTCTCGACGGAATCATTGAATCCCCTCAGGGATTTGGTCGGGTGGAGGTCAGTCACTTCAGTCTGAACGACAACGTTGTCGAAGGGCTTGTATGCCTCGATATCAACGCGTTCTCAGTCCAATATCACCCTGAAGCAGCGGCAGGTCCGCACGATTCTAATTACCTGTTTGATCGATTCCGAGACATGGTTGTCGGTTCTGACATTTCAGGAGGTCGAAACTGATGCCCCGTCGTACAGATATTAATTCGGTTCTCGTTATCGGTTCTGGACCAATCGTGATTGGTCAAGCGTGCGAGTTTGACTATTCCGGAACTCAGGCGTGTCGCGTACTGCGCGAGGAGGGTATTCGCGTGATTCTCGTGAATTCGAATCCCGCGACAATTATGACTGACCCCGATTTCGCTGACGCAACATATATAGAACCCATTACGCCGGAAATTATCGAGTCGATTATTGCCAAAGAGCGACCGGATGCCATCCTTCCCACCCTTGGAGGCCAGACGGCCCTCAATGCCGCCATCGCTCTCCACGAATTGGGAATCCTCGAGAAGTACAACGTCGAACTAATCGGGGCCAAGGTTGATGCGATTCGTAAAGGGGAAGATCGCCAACTCTTCAAGAATCTCGTCATTGAGGCAGGGGCTGATGTCGCGCGCTCGCACATTGCTCACACTGTCGAACAGGCGATTGCGTTTGCCGAGGACTTAGGCTACCCACTCGTCGTTCGCCCCTCGTTCACCATGGGTGGGTTGGGGTCGGGATTTGCTTATTCCCGAGAGGAACTCGTCCGCATTGTTGCCGATGGTCTACAGTCGAGCCCGACAAGTGAGGTCTTGTTGGAGGAAAGTATTCTCGGGTGGAAGGAATACGAACTTGAGCTGATGCGTGACACCGCAGACAACACCGTGGTCGTGTGTTCGATTGAAAATGTGGACCCGGTCGGCGTTCACACGGGAGACAGCATCACTGTTGCCCCAGCTCTCACCCTGACCGACCGTGAGTATCAAAACTTGCGTGACATCGGAATCGAAATCATTCGGCTCGTCGGGGTCGACACGGGTGGGTGCAATATTCAGTTTGCTGTCGACCCCGCCAATGGTCGCGTGATTGTCATCGAAATGAATCCACGTGTTTCTCGGTCGTCGGCGTTGGCGTCGAAAGCGACCGGTTTTCCGATTGCCAAGATCGCGGCGAAGCTAGCAATCGGCTATCGGCTCGATGAAATTCCCAACGACATCACTCGTGTCACGCCCGCGAGTTTTGAGCCAACGCTCGATTACGTCGTCGTCAAGGTTCCTCGTTTCGCGTTCGAAAAGTTTCCGTCAGCGGACGCGACGCTCACGACAACAATGAAATCGGTTGGCGAGGCCATGGCGATTGGGCGTAACTACGCACAAGCGTTGCAGAAGGCCCTTCGGTCGCTCGAGAAGCGCCACAGCTCTTTTCACTGGCGAGAGGAAAGTCGCAGCGTTGAGGAACTCCTGCACGTTGCGAAGACACCGACAGATGGTCGAATTGTTACGGTGCAGCAAGCCTTACGAGCTGGGGCATCCGTTGAACAGGTATATGAAGCGACGGGCATAGACCCGTGGTTCGTTGACCAAATCGTTCTCATCAACGAGCTTGCACAACGTATTGCGGGACCTGCGGACCTCGATGATGACACCTTGCGCACGGCGAAGGATTACGGCTTTTCCGATGAACAAATTGGGCAACTGCGCGGAGTAGCGGAATCTGACATTTCGTCGCTGCGTTACGCGCGCGGAATTCGACCAGTGTTCAAGACGGTTGACACGTGCGCCGGGGAATTTCCTGCGCTTACTCCGTATCACTACTCGAGTTACGACCTCGAGACGGAGGTCGCCCCCAGCGAACGCCGAAAAGTGGTCATCATCGGCTCGGGGCCCAATCGCATTGGACAAGGTGTGGAGTTTGACTATTCCTGTGTCCATGCTGCGTTCGAGTTATCTGCGGCCGGCTTCGAAACAATCATGATTAACTGCAATCCTGAAACCGTCTCCACGGATTATGACACGAGCGACCGGCTCTACTTCGAACCGCTGACTCTAGAAGACGTCTTGGAGGTCGTGCATGCTGAGTCCGCGAGCGGTGAGCTCGTTGGAGTAGTGGTACAACTCGGGGGTCAAACGGCTCTCGGACTGGCCAAGGGCCTGAAGGCATCAGGGATTCCCATTCTTGGCACGACACCGGAGGCAATTGACCTAGCCGAGGAACGAGGAGCGTTCTCGAAGATTCTGACCGAGGCTGGTTTACTCGCACCGAGAAATGGCACGGCGATTGACGTCGAAGGCGCCGTGGTGATTGCCGAAGACATCGGTTATCCCGTTTTAGTTCGACCTAGCTACGTGCTGGGTGGCCGAGGCATGGAAATTGTCTTCGATTCGCCTGGCCTGCGCGACTATTTCGTGCGAATCGGCGGGCAAGCCATCGTTGGTCCCGAAGCGCCGTTGCTCGTGGATCGGTTCCTTGATGATGCGATAGAAATCGATGTCGACGCGCTTTTTGACGGTTCTCGTCTGTATGTCGGCGGAGTGATGGAGCACATTGAAGAGGCAGGAATCCATTCAGGAGACTCGGCATGTACGTTGCCGCCAGTCACGCTGGGTAAGGATGAAATAGCCAGAGTCGTCGAAGCCACGCTGGCGATTGCCGAAGGAATTGGCGTTCGGGGTTTGCTCAATGTTCAGTTCGCCATTGCCGCGGGAGTTCTCTACGTTCTCGAAGCTAACCCGCGAGCGAGTCGCACGGTTCCATTCGTGAGCAAGGCGTTGGGCATCCCGTTGGCAAAGGCTGCTTCCCGCGTCATGGTCGGTTCGACGATTGCGGAACTCATCGCTGAGGGCTTGTTACCCGTTCAAGATGGTTCAATCGTGCCTGCCGGGGCACCCGTTTCGGTGAAGGAGGCAGTCCTTCCGTTCAAGCGTTTTCGAACCGTCGAAGGGAAAGTTGTCGATTCGATTCTCGGTCCCGAGATGCGTTCGACCGGAGAGGTTATGGGCATCGATCGGGACTTTCCCCGGGCATTCGCGAAGAGTCAACTGGCTGCGTATGGCGGTTTGCCGTCTTCCGGCAGTGTGTTCGTTTCCGTCGCCGACGGGGATAAGCGTGGAATCATCCTCCCGGCCATGCGCCTACAGCAACTCGGTTTTACCCTCGTTGCCACGGCGGGTACTGCGGAGGTACTTGCGCGCAATGGTATTCAGGCACGTGTCGTAAACAAGGTCAGCGACCAGCAGGGTGAAACTATTGTCGACCTCATTCGCACAAACGATGTTGACATTGTCATCAATACTCCGAGTGGACGAACGGCTCGTGCGGATGGGTATGAGATTCGAGCCGCCGCAGTTGCTGGCGATAAGCCATTATTCACGTCGATGGCTCAAGTGAGCGCGGCCGTTGCCTCCCTCGACGTGACACGTGATGGATTCGAAGTTCGTAGTCTGCAGGAGTACCAGCAAGATCGAGATCGGGCGTTGATGGCGGGTAGCTCGTGACCGGGGACGCAGATTTCGGATGGCGCCTAGACGCTGCGTTTGGAAAGTTTGGCCACCTGTGTGTGGGAATCGATCCCCACCCATATCTCTTTGCGCGATGGGGCTACGATGACACTCCACGGTCGCTCGACGAATTTTCCAAACGTGTTCTTGACGCCTGTGTCGATCGTGTGGGCATCATCAAACCCCAGGTTGCATTTTTTGAACGATGGGGTGCTGCTGGATATCGCGCCCTCGAAGAAGTTATTCGTCGCGCTCGTCAGGCTGACATATTGGTCATCGCCGACGCCAAGCGTGGGGATATTGGGTCGACAATGCAGGCCTACGCGCAATCGTGGTTGAGCCCGGGTACGCCCCTCGAATCGGACGCGCTCACCGTGTCGCCGTACCTGGGTTTGGGAACCCTGGACGAGACCATGGATTTAGCTCGTTCGCAGTCGAAAGGTGTATTTGTTCTGGCAGCTACGTCGAATCCTGAAGCGCTTGGTACGCAAACGAGCGTGGTGACGAACGGTGTGGATGCGGGACTCCCGCTCGCACAGTCCATCGTCTCGCGTGTCCACGCGGCCAACGAAGCCTCCCGGCAAGTCTCCGGTGGTGTGGTCATCGGCGCCACCGTTTCACTCAGGGATTTTGGAATTGAACCGGATGAATTTCCCGGCCTCCCAGTTCTGGCACCCGGCTTCGGATTTCAGGGCGCTGATCCGCGAGACGCTCGACGCTTGTTTGGAGCACTCACGAACCGGCTGATCGTGACCGAAACGCGTAGCATTTTGGAATCAGGACCCGAGGAAATCCGGGAAACTCTCTCGCAGCGGGCTGCGATTGTGGCGGAGGCCTTGGCGTAACGTGTCACACGTGAACATGCCTGCGGTCGACCGAGTAGCGGCGTCTCGCGCAGCCGTATCGGCCCGCCGAGGGCGTGCGTCAATAAAAGCTGATGTTTCGAATGGCACGCGTAACGCGCTCGATGTCTTTCTTGTCGCCAGCATAGACGCCGAGAGCGCTGAGGCGTCATTACGTGTGACAGATTTTTTGCTCAGTATTCCTGCGCTGGGAACGAAGAAGGTCGGCGACGTCATGGCGGAATTGAGCATTTCACCACGAAAGCGCTTAGGACGTCTTGGTTCTCGACAAAAGGAAGCCCTGCGATCATTTCTCGAAGCCCGGGCACGGCAAAGGTCTGAACATGCGGCCCCACGCGTTGTTGTTCTCGCCGGCCCAACCGCTGTGGGAAAGGGAACGATTGTTTCGCGAATCCTGGCCGACTTTCCTGACGTGCACATGTCCGTGAGCGCGACAACCCGGCCTCCGCGTCCCGGCGAAATTGACGGTGTCAACTACTTCTTTGTCTCTGCGCAAGAGTTTGACCGACTAGTCGCTGAGGACGAGCTACTCGAATGGGCAGTAGTGCACGGCACGCAGCGTTATGGAACTCCTCGAGGTCCAGTCCAAGAGTCTCTGCGTAATGGGGTGAGTGTTCTGCTCGAAATTGACATTCAAGGAGCGCGCCAAGTCAAGGCTCATATGCCAGAAGCGCGGACTGTCTTTCTCGAGCCGCCGTCATGGGATGAACTGTGCCGTCGTCTTGAATCGAGAGGCACCGAATCTGCACAAGAGCGAGTCCGGCGACTTGAGACCGCACGGGAAGAACTCGCGTCACGCCATGAATTTGATGTTCGCGTGGTTAACGATGACGTCCGGAAGGCAGCTGAACAAGTCGTAGACTTGATGGGACTTACTAAGGAGCGCTAGCGATGGCAAAGAACAACGAAGGCATTATCAATCCTCCGATTGACGATCTCTTGTCTAAGGTCGACTCGAAGTACGCTCTCGTGATTTTTGCGGCAAAGCGTGCACGTCAAATTAACGATTACTATTCCGATCTGCACGAGGGCGCTCTCTACGACAACGTCGGACCCCTCGTAGACTCGAACATCGACGACAAGCCACTCTCGGTTGCACTGAGAGAGATCAACGAAGACAAGCTCACAATTACGCCGCTGTCTTCATAGAAAGAGACAAAATGGAGTCGCGGCCTCTCCGAATCGTCGTGGGTGTCACGGGTGGGATCGCCGCCTATAAGGCCTTGGGGGTCATCCGGGCTTTTGTGTCAGACGGGCACGATGTGCGTGTTGTCGCCACCGAGGCTGCCTTGGAATTCGTCGGACGCGCGTCCCTTGAGGCACTCAGCCGGAACGCGGTGTCAGTCGGTTTGTACGATGAAGTCGCTAGCGTCAAGCATGTTGAACTTGGTCAGTCTGCGGACCTCGTCGTTGTTGCACCGGCAACGGCAAACTCGATTGCGCAGATGGCGATTGGACTCGCGCCAAACTTACTCGGCAACGTTGTGCTGGCAACGCGCGGGCATGTCGTTGTTGCACCGGCAATGCACACGGAGATGTGGTCGAACGAGGCTACGAGAGAAAATATTACCCGCTTGCGTTCCCGGGGGGTGACTGTCGTTGGACCTGACAGTGGAACCCTCACGGGAGATGACGTGGGTGTTGGGCGTATGGCTGAGCCCAGTGAAATTGTGGCCGTGAGTTATGCGGCTCTGTCGGAACGTGACGCAGCGTCGCTTGAAGGCAGGAGAATTCTCATCAGCGGCGGTGGCACCCGCGAGCCCATTGACCCTGTCCGTTTCATTGGAAATCGTTCGTCTGGCGCTCAGGCGGTTGCTCTCGCGCGGGCAGCGCAAGCCCGAGGGGCGCAAGTGACCTTCGTGTACGCGCATCTCGATGTTGATGTTCCAATCGGAATTGAAGCAATACCCGCCGTTACAGCGGCCCAAATGTTGGAAGAAATGCTCCGACTCGCACCCGACAACGATGTGGTCATAATGGCGGCTGCGGTGGCCGACTATCGTGTCGATTTCGTTAGTGACGAAAAACTGAAGAAGTCGCGTTCTGAGTCGGGGCGCACGTTGACCCTCGTCGAAACGACAGATGTTCTGTCGAGTCTTGCAGCCATGCCAGAACGGTCTTTCACGTTGGTCGGTTTTGCTGCGGAAACGGAACGCGGTAACGAGTTGCTGGCTCTCGCCCGAGAAAAACTTCAGCGGAAGGGGTGTGATGTGATCGTGGCAAATGAGGTTTCGTGGTCCACGGGCATTGGCACGACGCACAACGAAGTCACGATTCTCAAAAAAAATGCATCTTCCAGCGGCAGTGAAAAGGTGGTTCGAGCGAGCGGCGATAAGTTGTCGGTTGCGCATCGTATTCTTGACGTACTCGTCTAACTGCCGTTCCAGACCGTTCACGCGGGGCATGCCAGAGGTCATCGCGCAGTCGTGCAACGACATGCGCCATCTGTGGAAGGAATACCATGAGCGGTTTACGTTTTTTCACCTCTGAATCAGTCACTGAGGGCCATCCAGACAAAGTCTGTGATCAGGTATCGGATGCACTGCTCGATGCTTTTCTATCGGAAGACCGAGTTGCGCGCGTTGCGATCGAGACGCTTGTCACGCGCGGTTTAGTTCAGGTTGCGGGAGAGGTAACGATTGACGACGGTTACGTCGAAATTCCCGACATCGTTCGAAAGACGATTACCGACATTGGCTACGTGTCCAGTGACGTGGGCTTCGATGGCCGAAGCTGTGGCGTCAATGTTGCGATCGGAGCGCAATCCGCCGAGATTGCCAACAAGGTCATTCAAGATGTGGAAGCGGGAAGCGCCACGACAGACCCGAACAAGCTGGGAGCGGGTGACCAAGGCATCATGTTCGGGTACGCCACCAGCGAATCGCCGACATTGATGCCGATGCCAATTTGGCTAGCTCACCGACTCAGTGAACGCCTCGCGCGTGCCCGAAAGTCGGGTGAACTCACGTACTTGCGACCTGACGGAAAGACCCAAGTCACCATTGGATACGACGGCAATGTTCCGATGACGGTTGATACTGTCCTCATCTCGACACAGCACGCACCGAGTGATGTTGTGTCCTTAGACGTGCTGCGCAACGAGGTTGAAGAAGTGGTCATTCGCGACGTTCTTCGACTCGTCCCGAATATCGACACGTCCGCAACTCGAATCTTGGTCAACCCGGTCGGCTCATTCGTGGAGGGTGGCCCTGGGTCAGACGCAGGTCTAACTGGTCGAAAGATCATCGTTGACACTTACGGTGGCGCGGCACGGCACGGGGGTGGCGCATTTAGTGGAAAAGATCCCTCAAAAGTTGATCGTTCTGCTGCCTACGCTTTGCGCTGGGTAGCAAAAAACGCGGTTGCAGCCGGCTTGGCTCAACGCATCGAAGTTCAGGTTGCCTACGCGATTGGTATCGCCGAACCGGTTGGCTTCTATGTCGAAACCTTCGGTACGGGGGTAATCAGTGACGAGAAGATCGCGCATGCGCTTCGTGACGTCTTCGATTTGAGACCAGCGGCAATAATCCGTGACCTCGACCTACTGCGCCCGATTTACCAAAAAACGGCTACATACGGACATTTCGGGCGTGATCTCCCGGAGTTCACGTGGGAGGACACAACCGTGAAATCTGATGAGCTTCGTCGCGCCGCAAAACTGTAATCCGCATGACCGAGCGAATTGCACAGGTGCTGTTAGACAGTCCACTGCCACAACTTGACCATCTATTCGACTATGCGATTCCCCGGGGAATTGACCAGGATGTGGTCGTTGGTTGCCGAGTTCGCGTGCCGTTGCGTATGGGCAAGCGAGTAATCGACGCCTATGTTGTCAATATTGTCGACCATTCGGAGTTCTCCGGAACGTTGCAAAACATTGACAGCGTCGTCACGAGTGTGTCTGTCCTGCCCACTCAGCTTTATGCTTTGGCGCGTCGCGTGAGTGACCGTCAGGCAGGCAGTGCGGGAGATGTTCTCCGGTTGGCCATTCCGCCACGTTATGCTCGCGTCGAAAAGGCATTCATGTCGGATGAGGCACGCCAAAATCGGGCTGCCTCTCGTAAGCGCGTGGCAGAGATTGCTTCCGCACACGTTCAACAAGCTGACCATTCAGGCCCAATGGCAAATCTTCAACACGACGAATGCCGCTCTGTCTTGATGCCAGCCGGGATGCTCGCTACGGAATCCGGAGATGTTCCGTCCTGGACAGTCCCTGTTGCTGCCGCCGCCGTCGAGTCGTTGAAACGGGACGAGTCGACCATCATCGCTGTGCCGTCCTATCGAGAAAGTGATGACATGATGCGCGCCCTGGCTTCTCTCGGTGTGAGTGAGGCAGTCGTTCGAACAGATTCGCGGCAGTCTGGGGGAGAGCGTTACGCCGCCTACCTTCGCATTCTTGAGCGCGAGCCGACCATTGTTCTCGGAAATCGGTCGTCGCTTTACGCTCCGGCACATAACCTCGGTCTCATTGTCATGTGGGATGACGGTGATTCGCTGCTGACTGAACCGCTTGCGCCCTATGCCCACGCCCGTGACGTAGCACTGATCGCTGCGCAACTCACCTCCGCTCGCCTGGTATTTGCCGGTCACGCAGTTTCTACCGACGTGGAACGACTCGTTGCGCTTGGTTTTGCGACTGAGTGGACATCAAAGAAGAGAGATCTCCCAACTGTCATTCCGACGGATTCACTCGTCACAGAAGGAGCGCGCGCCAGAATCCCCAGCGTGGCGTGGGCTCACGCTCGAGAACAAAGCACGAAGGGCCCGGTGCTGCTTCAGGTTGCACGTGCGGGTTACGCCCCGTCCTTGGCGTGTAACAAGTGCCGAGTTCGGGCAAGCTGCCCGGAGTGCTCGGGTCCACTTGCTCAAGCGACGGCAACTACTCCGCCCAGCTGTCAGTGGTGTGGCGCACTCGCGTCAAGGTGGAAGTGTCCGGACTGTGCATCCAGTCAACTTCGGATCGTTTCTTCGGGGAGTGAAAGAACGGCTGAAGACCTCGGTCGGGCGTTTCCCAACACAAAGATCATCGTGTCGGATGGGTCACACCCCGTTCAATCGGTTGCCAATACTCCGTGCCTCGTTATATCAACACCCGGCGCTGAGCCCGCTGCCGAGGGTGGCTACTTGTGCGTCGTTGTTTTAGACGGTGAGGTCTACCGTTCTCGGTCCGGGCTTCGCGTTGACGAAGTGGCGCTCCGGCACTGGTGTAATGCCCTGGCGCTTTCGCGAGCGGGTGCGACCTGTTATCTCGTGGGGGCAGGCGCCGATCTCGGTCGCACAGTCGCTTCGTGGGATCTTCGCGGATTCGCTCGGCGTCAACTCAACGAGCGTCGTGCGCTGGGGCTGCCCCCCATTCGTCGCGTTGCGTCCATCACAGGCCCATCTGCCGAGGTGGCATCGGCGTGCGATGCAGTGCGGGGAATATCGAACACTCGGATCATGGGCCCAACGACTCTGGCAGACAGTTCTCGTGCCTTCGTGGTGTTTGATTATCGACACGGCGAGCGTGTGGCATCTGCCCTCCGGGCGAGTATCGTCACGACGGCGACTAAGAGTGTGCGACGCCGTGCCGGAGAGGCTCGAACCGAGCGGGTCGTTCGACTTCGCATTCGAATGGATGACGCTGAGCTGGGGGACACGCTTTCATGAAGATTGTTTTTGCCGGAACCCCCGAGGTCGCCATTCCTACGCTCGAACGACTCGTTTCAGAGCATGACGTGGTGGCGGTCTTAACGCGGCCCGATGCCCCGCACGGGCGCAAGCGTGAAATGACGCCTTCAGTTGTAGCGCGACGAGCACACGAGCTAGGAATTTTGACACTCAAGTCGTCCAAGTTTGATTCAAGTGTGCTCGCTGAACTTTCCCGTCTGCAGCCAGATCTGGGCGTTGTCGTGGCGTTCGGCGGACTCATTCCCCGAAATGGATTAGATGTTCCCCGCTTGGGCTGGATAAACCTTCATTTTTCTCATCTCCCTCAATGGCGGGGTGCATCACCCCTTCAGCACGAAATCATGTCCGGTTCGTCGGCCTCCCATGTCACAATATTCCGTCTCGTCGAGCAATTAGACGCCGGAGATGTGCTAGCCACGGGCACATTCCCACTCGGGGCGCATGAAACGGCCGGTAGTGCGCTGAGACGCTTGAGTGTTGACGGGGCCGCCCTCGTGAGCGACGTGGTTTCGTCGCTTCGCGCGGGAGAGGTCGTTGCTGTTCCACAAGTAGGGCCAGCCACTTACGCACCCAAACTTTCCTCGACACAGTCTCAACTGGTCGCCAACAACGTCGTTGATTCGGTCTACAACCTTTTTCGTGCCGTCACTCCCGAACCGGGTGCTTGGATTGAGTCGTCATCGGGTCGAATCAAGATTCTTGACTGCGCGCCCGAGTACGAGGTCGCGGTTCCAATGGGTCGCCTTGTGGTCGCTAACGGCCATGTTCTGATTGGACTGAAGCAAGGCGCACTCGAATTACGACGTGTTCAGCCAGCCGGTAAATCCGCAATGCGGGCCGTGGACTGGGTGCGCGGAATCCATTCTGTCGCGGTCTGGTCTTTCTCATGAGTGACACTCCACGGCGCTCAGCCGCAGCAAAGTCCAAGAATCAAACGTCACGAACGGTGGCGCTCGAAGTTCTGCGGGCCGTGCACAGCCGCGACGCATATGCAAATCTCGAATTGCAATCGCTCTTGCGTAAATCAAGTTTGGGCCCCTCGGACGCGGCATTCGCCACTGAACTCGCATATGGAACCCTTCGCATGCAGGGATTTTATGACGCCGTGATTACTGTCGCTGCCGATAGACAGGTGACAGAAATTGACGACACAATTTTGGACATTCTGCGGTTAGGTTCTCATCAGTGGCTCCTCCTGGAAACGCCGCCGCACGCCGTGGTCAACGAGTCCGTTCTGTTAGCACGTCGGAATGCTGGTTCCAGTGCTGCTGGTTTCACTAACGCCGTCATGCGTCGCATCACGGAACGCACCCGGGATCATTGGATAGCGGCAATCTCGGCAGGTCGCTCGATCGATGAACACCTTGCGGTCATTCACAGTCATCCGGAATGGGTTGTTCGTGCTCTAAAAACTGCCCTCGCGCACGAAGACAGTTCGGACGAAATCGTTGACCTCCTCATCGCAGATAACCGACCCGCCCTTGTCTCGCTCGCGCGTCTGATTGGGTCCGAAGATATAGCCCAGACGAGGGAGGGCTTGTACTCCCCACGAGCGCTCACATTGGTCGGGGGCGATCCGCACGCCATCGAAGCCGTCCGCCGTGGGGATGTGCGAATACAGGATGAGGGCTCTCAACTCGCCGCTCTGCTGTTGACGCGATGGAGACCCATTCGTTCTGACGAGCGATGGCTCGATCTGTGCGCTGGCCCTGGGGGCAAGACCGCCCTCATGGCCGCGGAAACGATGGACACGGGCGTCGCGATTGTTGCCAATGAGTTCTCTCCGCACCGAGCCGACTTGGTGCGTGATTCAGTAGCTCGCTTTCCTCACGTACAAGTTCTCGTTGAAGACGGCCGAGATATCGGAACCATGCATCCAGATACCTTCGATCGCGTGCTCGTCGATGCTCCGTGTTCAGGGCTCGGTGCTCTGCGCCGTCGACCCGAAGCTCGTTGGCGCCGCACGCCGCAGGATGTGGCAACGCTTTCCGCCCTGCAATTGGAACTTCTGCGAAGCGGAATCTCCGCTCTCCGACCGGGTGGAGTACTGGCCTATGTCACGTGCTCGCCTCACCTTGTTGAAACTCGCGGCATCGTCAATCGATTGCTGAAAGAGCAACCTGCGGTGACGGAGCTAGATACTCGGGAGACTCTGGCGCGAATAGTGCGCACTCCTATCGACGTGCGTGGACCCGATAGATCTACTCAGTTTTGGCCTCATAGGCACGGCACGGACGCAATGTTTATCGCACTACTCACTCGTGCTGAATAGAGTCATGTCATGGTTCGCATTAATCCCAGCATTCTGGCCGCAGATTTCGTGAATATGCAGCGTGACTTAGAAGCAATCGCAACAGCAGATTTCGTGCATGTCGATGTAATGGACAATCATTTCGTTCCGAACCTCACGTTTGGTCCTCAAATGGTCGAGAGAATTCAAGCAGTGTCGCCCATTCCTCTTGATGTCCATCTCATGATTGACCGAGTCGATTCTTACGGTCTCGGTTACGCCGAGCTAGGGTGTGCGTCGGTCACCTTTCATGCCGAGGCTTCCGATGACCCTGTCTCTCTCGCACGTGCCATCCGAGCTCGGGGTGCGCGATGTGGTCTAGCAATAAAGCCCGCAACTCCGGTTGAGCCGTATTTGGAGCTTCTCGACGAATTCGATCAATTCCTGGTCATGACCGTGGAACCTGGATTCGGGGGTCAATCTTTCATTGAGTCGGTCATGCCGAAGCTCGATGCCCTGCGCGCGACCGCAAACCATATGAAGTCGGCAATTTGGCTTCAAGTCGATGGTGGTATCACACTGGACACAATCGAGCTTGCGTCATCACACGGAGCCGACACCTTTGTGGCCGGTTCAAGTGTTTTCAACGGCGGGGACCCCGAAACTGCGATTGCCGCTCTGAGAGCGCAAACTCAGCATTCCCATTGATGGCTCACTCAGCACCGTGCCTTTTGGGGCGATTCAAAGGCACCGGTCAGCACGATACCCTTATGACGTGAAAACGTTTGACCGGCTATTCGAAGAGCTCCAGGAGGCTGTTGAAACGCGGCGCGATGGCTCACGAACCGTTGTTGAGTTTGATGCAGGGGTTCACGCGATCGGGAAAAAGGTCATCGAAGAGGCTGCTGAAGTCTGGATGGCAGCCGAGTACGAATCACCAGAACGAGTGGCAGAAGAAATTTCTCAACTTCTCTATCACCTTCAAGTTCTCATGTTGGCTCGCGGTCTCTCGCTCGACGATGTAAATAAGTTTCTCTAGCGAAAGTTTCTGATGCTTCGAATTGCGGTTCCCAACAAAGGGTCATTGGCCGACGCGGCCTTTGAGATGCTCGCGGAGGCAGGTTACAGCGGTCGGCGGGACCCTCGAGAGTTGCACGTCATCGATGAGCGTAATGACGCGGAGTTTTTCTATCTCCGGCCGAGGGACATTGCAACTTATGTTGGTTCGGGCGCTCTTGATGTCGGAATCACGGGTCGAGATCTACTCCTGGACAGCTCATCGGAGGCCTCGGTTATAGCGGAGTTGGGATTCGGAGAGTCCACATTTCGATTTGCCGGACCATCCGGCTCGTTTTCGCAACTCGCTCAGCTCGAGGGTGCCCGAGTTGCAACGAGCTATCCAGGTCTGGTCGGTGGGTTTCTCGCAATGCACGGCGTTTCCGTGACATTGATCTCCTTGGATGGCGCGGTGGAATCCGCAGTGCGCCTCGGTGTTGCAGATGCGGTCGCAGATGTCGTGTCAACGGGCTCGACGCTGCGAAAGGCGGGGCTTGAGATATTTGGTCCGGTCATTCTGGAGTCGGTCGCGGTGTTAATTTCAGCGAACTCGGAAAATCCGGGCATTTCAACGTTGCACAGGCGACTCAACGGGGTCCTCGTTGCGCAACAATTCGTCTTGATGGATTACGACTGTCCTCGGGAGCTCCTTGACCGAGCCTGTGCAATTGCGCCAGGTATCGAATCTCCTACGGTCTCGCCACTGCATGATCCGAACTGGGTAGCCGTGCGAGTGATGGTCCCGCGAGCCGATCAAAACCAGGTGATGGATGAGCTTTACGATTTGGGTGCGCGCGCAATACTCGTCAGCGCAATTCACGCGGCGCGACTGTGATAGCCGCAGTGGAAAAGTCATCGTTAGCGGATACGTCACCGAATAGAGACGGGCTGGCCGTCCGTGTCATTCCGTGCTTAGACGTCTCGGACGGGAGAGTGGTCAAAGGAGTCAATTTCCGGAACCTGCGAGATCAAGGTGACCCGGTCGAGCTGGCTGCCCGGTACTACGAGGAAGGTGCCGACGAACTAACGTTTCTCGATGTGTCGGCAACGATTGAGGGCCGGGACACAATGTACGACGTGGTTTCACGAACGGCGGAGCAAGTGTTCATTCCGCTGACTGTGGGCGGGGGAGTGCGCACTGTTGAGGATGTCGCGCGATTGCTTGATGCGGGTGCCGACAAGGTAAGTGTAAACAGTGCAGCGGTCGCACGTCCGGAGTTGTTAGACGAGATTTCTCGAACATACGGCAATCAGGTGCTCGTTCTCTCTCTTGATGTCAAACGTGATGCGCAAACGCCGAGTGGTTTCATTGTGACGAGTCACGGCGGTTCTGAGACAACCAGTCTGGATGCGCTTGAGTGGGCTTGCCGTGGAGTCAATCTCGGCGCGGGTGAGATTCTGATGAATTCAATAGACGCCGATGGAACGCGGCAAGGCTTCGATTGCGAACTTATTGGTCTCGTGCGGAATGCTGTCCGTGTTCCGATTGTCGCCTCCGGGGGTGCGGGCAAGGTGACGGATTTTGCACCAGCAATCAGGGCCGGTGCCGATGCGGTTCTTGCAGCTTCGGTGTTTCATTCGGGTGAGATCTCAATCCCTGCAGTGAAGAATGAGCTGCGTCGCGAAGGCTTGGTGGTGAGAAGTTGATGAACGGAAACCGACAGGAATTCTCCGTTGTCTTTGATCAGAACGGACTGGTACCGGTCATCATCCAAGATGACGAGAACAACGATGTCCTCATGCTTGGTTTTATGAATGACGAGGCCTTGCAGCGCACTCTGCGTGAAGGTCGCGTGACGTTCTGGTCTCGTTCCCGACAGGAATTCTGGCGAAAAGGCGACACGTCAGGGCACGTGCAATTGTTGAGGAGCGTGGCACTCGACTGTGACTCGGACGCGCTGTTGATTCGGGTCGTTCAAGTTGGCTCAGCTTGTCACAATGGGACGCGATCGTGCTTTGACACGGCTCTCGTCCATTCCGTGAAGTCTTCACAGGGCGGTGAAGGCGAGTGACGGACACCACCTCTGAGTATTTGTCGCAGCGGATTGACGCTGGTGACCGAATAATTCCCGTGACGCGCGAATTGTTCGCCGACGCGGAAACTCCCGTCGCGATTTATCGGAAACTTGGAGCAGGTCGTGCTGGAACGTTCCTCTTGGAGTCCGCCGAGCAGGGTGGAATTTGGTCAAGATTTTCATTTGTCGGCGTATCGGCTTTTGGGATCTTGACCGAATCGAAAGGCAAAGCTGCCTGGATTGATTGTGGACTCGATGCCCAGCGCGCGTTTGCTGGACCGATTCCAGCACAGACCCTGGATGCGATTGAGCGTCTGTATTCGACGTGGTCCACGCCGCCACTTGACGGACATCCGCCATTGACGGGCGGGTTTGTCGGTTTCATCGGGTGGGATGCGGTGCGTCAACTCGAGCGACTCTCTGACGGACCCCCCTCAGATGTCAATGTTCCCGAGGTGGGCCTGTCGTTCGCACGCGAAATCGTGGCGCTCGATCACAAATTTGGCACCGTCACGCTGATTGTGAACGTCCTCAA
The DNA here is from genome assembly GCA_049314515.1 of Microbacteriaceae bacterium. GTDB lineage: Bacteria > Actinomycetota > Actinomycetes > Actinomycetales > Microbacteriaceae > RFQD01. The sequence continues at coordinate 24,330 of JBMOEY010000001.1, read as the reverse complement.
TGACGGAGGTTCGGCAGCGGAGCTCTGGACCGAGTCTCAAGAAAGACTCGCGCGCCTCCAAGCTGACCTCTCTCGACCCACCGAGCCCGGACTCGCATCTATCGATCTCAGTGCTGTAAACGAGCCGACGTATCGAACCGCGAAGGACGAATTTCTCTCAGCGATACACACGTCCAAGGACCACATCGTGGCGGGTGACGTATTCCAGGTCGTCATTTCCCAGCGCTTCGACGTTGCTAACACGGCCGACCCAATCGACGTGTATCGCGTCCTTCGAAGTTTGAATCCTTCGCCCTACATGTACCTGCTCTCGCTACCGAGGGACGGAGATTCAGACTTCGCGGTCGTCGGCTCGTCACCGGAAGCACTCGTCAAGGTACTCAGTGGAAGGGTCTACACGCACCCCATCGCCGGGTCCCGACCCCGAGGGGCAACTCCGGAAGAAGATTTGCAACTCGAGGTTGAACTTCTCTCCGACGATAAGGAGCGGTCTGAACATCTCATGCTCGTTGATTTAGCTCGGAACGATTTGCTGCGGGTATGTGACCCAGGATCAGTAGATGTGACAGAGTTCATGCGCGTCGAACGCTTCAGTCACATCATGCACATCGTCTCCAGCGTCGAGGGAAACGTTCGACCTGGTGCTTCACCCGTTGATGTCTTTCGGGCCACATTTCCGGCCGGCACGCTCTCTGGCGCACCCAAGCCACGGGCTTTAGAAATCATTGACGAACTCGAGCCCGCCGCCCGCGGAATCTACGGGGGTGTCGTCGGATACTTCTCACCATCCGGTGATGCCGATCTGGCAATCGCCATTCGCACGGTCACGCTGGTCGACGGTATGGCTCACGTTCAAGCCGGAGCCGGTCTCGTGGCAGATTCGCACCCGGAATCGGAATATCGGGAAACAGAACATAAGGCTGCTGCGCCATTACGAGCAGTAGCCATTGCCAACGGATTGAAGCTCTTGTGAGCCGTCACAGCAAGCGAAACGTACTTCTCGGAATTGGATGTGGCGCTTTGTTGACCTTGGCATCCTGGACGCAGATTTGGATTAATTTTTCTTTATCAGAGGGTGCGACAACAACGGTGTTGGCCGTACCGGGAACTTCGGCGTCACCGTTGATATCGGCCATCGCACTCGGGTCCTTGGCCGCAGTGGGCGCGCTGTTGATTGCTCGACGCGTCGCTCGAATCATTGTTCTCGGTGCAGTGTTGATCCTCGGGATGGGTGGTGTTGTTACTCTTCTTGTGACTTTTGTCAATCCTGTTTCCGCATCGCTCATTGTCCTTTCAGCGACTCTCGGGCTAAGTGACATACAAACAGTTTCGGCCTCGGTCGTTGAGACCTCAATCACACTTTGGCTTTGGTTGGCCGTTCTGGGATTTCTGGTCGTCTGTTGCTGTGCAACGTGGGGACTCGTGAGCGAGCACAAATGGGCGAGCCCGACCGACCGATTCACGCGACCGGAAATCAACGCGAGTTCGCAAGCCACAACATCGTCGAAAAGTCGTGCGATTGATGCCTGGGACAGTCTTTCTCGCGGAGATGACCCGACTAGCTAGTTGTTAGAGTAGAGGGCACATCGTTGGAAAAAGGGAGTCAAACATGAGCAGCGAGATCGAAGAACCGGGCGAAGGAAATTCGCCGGCGGCTTGGACCGCTGTAGCAATCATGCTCGTCGCAGTTGCTTGTGGCGTCGTCTTCTTCTGGCTCAACATGCCTCTGCTGGTCGTCGCGTCTGTCGGCCTCCTTGTCGCCGGCTTGCTGGTCGGTTGGGCCATGGCGAAGGCAGGATATGGGGTTCGTGGACCAAAGTACACACCCAAGGTGCACAACTAGGTGCTCGCGGAACTCACTGCCGGCGCTGTTGCCGACGCGGCACTCCGCGAAGATTCAGTGTCGCTCGCGGCGATCGAAGCCGCGGCTATTCGAGCTCCAGCACCGTTAGACGCGCTCTCTGCCCTCGCGCGCTCCTCGCAGGTCAAAGTCATAGCCGAGGTCAAGCGTGCAAGCCCGTCTCGGGGTGAGCTCGCAACCATTGTTGACCCCGCAGCACTCGCAAAGTTGTACGAGTTGGGTGGCGCGTCGGCAATTAGCGTGCTGACCGAAGAGAGAAAATTTCGAGGAAGCTTGGCGGACCTTCGGGCAGTGCGAGAGGCAGTCGCAGTTCCAGTGCTCCGCAAGGATTTCATCGCAACGCCGTATCAGGTATTTGAGGCTCGAGCCGCTGGCGCGGACATGGTTCTACTCATCGTCGCGGCGTTGCAGCCGACGACACTCACTTCGCTCTACCGACTCGTGGGTGATCTTGGCATGACAGTGCTCGTTGAAACCCACACTGCCCAAGAAGTTGATGTTGCGGTTGAACTAGGTGCAGAAATGATCGGAGTGAATGCTCGTGACCTCACGACCTTTGCACTCAATCGCGACCTGTTCGCCTCCGTCGTAGAACGAATTCCGGCCGGAACTATTCGTGTTGCAGAATCGGCCGTCCGAGACGCATCTGACGTGCAACGTTACCGAGATGCCGGAGCCGACGTAGTTTTGGTCGGCGAAGCTTTGGTAACTTCAGACCCAGTCGTGACTCTCTCTAATTTTTTGGCGGTCTCCTAATGCTTCGCGATGTTCAGGGTCCTTATTTCGGAGAATTCGGCGGACGGTTCGTTCCGGAATCACTGATTGCCGCGCTTGACGAACTGTCACTGGCATACGACGCATGCAAGCTCGACCCCGGATTTCAGTCTGAGCTGACGGACTTGCATCGCACGTACACCGGTCGACCGTCCCTCATTACCGAGGTGCCTCGGTTTGCGGCTCACGGCGGAAGCGCCCGAATTTTGTTGAAGCGGGAAGATCTCAACCACACCGGAAGTCACAAGATCAACAACGTTTTGGGCCAGGCGCTTGTAGCCAAGCGAATTGGCAAAACTCGACTCATCGCAGAAACGGGTGCCGGCCAACACGGCGTTGCCACGGCAACGGCGGCCGCCTTGTTCGGACTTGAATGCGTCGTCTATATGGGTCAAGTTGACACGGAGCGTCAGGCCCTCAATGTGGCCCGCATGCGACTACTGGGCGCTGAAGTGGTGCCAGTAACCACCGGGTCTCGTACCCTCAAGGACGCAATCAATGAAGCCCTCCGAGATTGGGTAGCGAATGTCGACAACACGCACTACCTGTTGGGGACCGTCGCGGGCCCACATCCATTTCCATACATGGTTCGGGATTTTCACAAAATCATCGGCGAGGAAGCGCGCGAACAAGTTCTCGAAATGACCGGACGTTTGCCACACGCGGTTGCCGCGTGTGTGGGTGGCGGTTCAAATGCAATTGGAATTTTCCACGCATTTCTGGATGATCCTGACGTGGCACTGGTCGGCTTTGAAGCTGCCGGTCGGGGAATCAACACACCTGAGCACGCCGCCACCATCACGATGGGCAGACCGGGTGTCTTGCACGGCGCACGTTCCTACATGCTGCAAGACGAAGACGGTCAAACGATTGAGTCCCACTCCATCTCTGCAGGACTTGATTATCCTGGTGTCGGTCCGGAGCATTCGTGGTTACACGACATAGGTCGGGCGACGTACCGTCCCGTTACGGACGATGAAGCTATGGCCGCACTTCGCCTTCTCTCCCGTACTGAGGGAATTATTCCCGCCATCGAGACGGCTCATGCCTTGCACGGAGCGCTGGAACTCGGCAAGGAACTCGGTCCCGACGCAATCATCCTGGTTAATTTGTCCGGACGTGGAGACAAGGACATGGAGACCGCGGGCGCGTACTTCGACCTGTTTGATCGGAGCGCAACGTGAACTCTCGAGTCGAGGTAACGCTTGATGCGTGTCGAAATGAAGGGCGCGCGGCCCTGATTGCGTATTTGCCAGTGGGCTTTCCTTCGCTTGACGAGAGCATTGAGGCTGCCGTCGCACTGGTTGAAAACGGTGCCGACATTGTCGAACTCGGGTTGCCATATTCAGATCCGGTCATGGATGGTCTCGTTATTCAAGAGGCGACCCAGACCGCACTCGCCAACGGCTTTCGCCTTAGCGATGCCTTCACCGCACTTCGCGCTATTACAGAGCGCGTGTCGGCACCCATTCTGGTGATGACGTACTGGAACCCGGTTGTGCAGTATGGAGTTGATCGTTTTGCTGCCGACTTGGCCGCTGCCGGGGGTTCGGGACTCATCACGCCGGATCTGATTCCTGACGAGGCCGCAGAGTGGCTGGAAGCAAGCGAACGTCACGATCTTGACCGCGTTTTCCTTGCCGCTCCTTCCTCGACGCCAGAGCGTCTCGCTTCCGCGGTTGCCGCGAGTAGGGGATTCGTGTACGCCGTGTCAACGATGGGCATCACAGGAGAGCGTGCAGATGTCGATGCTGCAGCCCACGGACTCGTGGACAGACTTCGTGAAGCGGGCGCGACGCACGTCGGCGTCGGCATCGGAATATCTACCTCCGAGCAAGTGCGAGAGGTTCAAGGCTACGCAGAAGGTGCCATAGTTGGGTCGGTATTGGTTAAGGCCCTGTCAGACGGGGGAGTTCCGGCCCTCGCTGCTCTGACATCGACACTGTCCGGTCAGGAAACGAAGCAGGAACCCGGACTCGCATAAACTCATCCCTGACATTCCCAGCTGAAAACAAAAGGTAGCTTCCCGTGCACGCTGTACTCACTCACATCCATTCGAGCATCCCTAGTCCGTCTTGGAGCTTTTTTGACATCGGGCCACTTCGAATTCATGCCTACGCGCTGTGTATTCTCGTCGGAATCGTTGTGGCAACGCTCATCACGAATCGCCGGCTCGTATCTCGTGGAGCCGAGAAGTGGATTGTGCTCGACGTCATCTTGTTTGCGATTCCACTCGGGATTATCGGAGCCCGGGCTTATCACGTTCTAACTCATCCGACTGATTATTTTTATGCCGGTGCCGATCTATGGCGCACGCTCTACATCTGGGAGGGCGGCAACGCAATCTTCGGGTCGTTAATCGGTGGCGCGTTGGGAGCATGGCTTGGCACGCGTTTCGCAGGATTGCGTTTTTGGTCCTTTGCGGATGCCGTTGCTCCAGCGCTTCTCGTCGCTCAAGCCTGTGGACGCGTCGGTAACTGGTTCAACCACGAGCTTTTCGGTATCCCCACCAACTTGCCGTGGGGCCTCGAAATTGAGGCGACGAATCCCGCGTATCCAATCGGCCTCCCGGCAGGGACTCTGTTCCACCCAATGTTTTTGTACGAAATCGTTTGGAATCTGTTGGGGGCCGCCGTTATCGTGCTCCTCGAGCGCAGAATTTCCCTTCGCTGGGGCAAGGCCTTTGCCGTCTACTTGATTTGGTACGGCATTGGACGCTCGTTCTTTGAAGCCATTCGCATTGATCCGAGTGAGACGTTCCTGGGCGTCCGGACAAACATTTGGGCAGCCTGGGTCGCGATTGTTGTCGGTGTTGTCATCATTTGGTGGCAAAGTCGTCGTCACCCAGGACTCGAGAACTCGGTATATCTTGAGGGTCGCTCCCCGGACGAGCGCAAGGCGACAAAGACGATAGAATCTGATGCACAGACGGACAATGTCGGCAAAGTCGCCGCCGTCGACGTAAGCGCGACGACCACGACAACGGCCACAAGCCGCAAGAAAAAATAGCCAACAGAGGTCAAGCGAACGGCGCTTTACCCGGCGTCGCACATGAATCTCTTTTCAGGGCCGCTGGAGTCCCTCTACCGCTAACAAAGTTTCTTCCGGAGGGTTCCATGACGCTTCCTTTACCGCACCGCAGATTTGGGCTGACGCCCAGCGCTGCCGGGCTATACGATCCTTCCGAAGAAAAGGACTCGTGCGGTTTTGCGATGGTAGCCACGCTGAGAGGAACCGCCGGACACGACATCATTGACGTGGCTCTGGGCGCGCTACGCAATCTCGAGCATCGTGGAGCCGTGGGCTCCGATGCGGGGACGGGCGATGGCGCGGGAATCATGACACAGGTTCCGCATCAGTTTCTCAACGCGGTGACCGCGTTTGACCTCCCGCAACAGGGATACTACGCAGTTGGAAACGTCTTTCTCCCCACGGACGTCGACAGGAGAGCGTCGGCGAAAAAGGTCGTCGAATCTATCGCGACCGAGGAGGGATTGACAGTTTTAGGTTGGCGTCTCGTTCCCACGGCACCACAGGTACTCGGAGACCTTGCCCGAAAGGCGATGCCACAGATTGAACAACTTTTCGTCGCCCCTTCGGTCGGCAAGGTTCACGGCATTGATTTAGATCGACGAGCATATCGACTCAGAAAACGAGCCGAACGTGACGTCGAGGTATATTTTCCGTCTTTGTCGAGTCGCACCCTCGTCTATAAGGGCATGGTCACGACTCTTCAACTCGAACCTTTTTTCCCCGACCTCAGCGACGCACGTTTCATGTCGACTCTGGCCCTCGTTCATTCCAGATACTCGACGAACACTTTTCCGTCCTGGCCGCTTGCACATCCCTTTCGATTCATTGCCCACAACGGTGAAATCAATACGGTGCAAGGAAACCGAAACTGGATGCAGGCTCGGCAGTCTCAGCTTGAGTCCAAAATGCTGGGGAACCTCTCCGATGTTTTTCCCATCTGCTCGCCGGGAGCGAGTGATTCAGCCTCATTTGATGAGGTTGTTGAACTTCTGACACTTGCGGGGAGGTCCCTTCCTCACGCGATCATGATGATGGTTCCTGAGGCCTGGGAAAACCAACCTGGTATGGAGCCGAACCGTCGGGCTTTTTATGAATTTCATTCGGCGCTCATGGAGCCTTGGGATGGTCCCGCTGCAATTGCGTTCACTGATGGATCCCTTGTTGGCGCGACTCTCGACCGCAATGGCCTGCGACCTGGTCGTTATCAAGTGACGAGTGATGGTCTCATCGTGGTTGCTTCCGAAATCGGTGTCCACGATGTTGACCCGGCAACGGTGGTCTCGAAGGGGCGACTTCAGCCTGGAAAAATGTTCTTGGTAGATACCGTGGCCGGCCGAATTATTTCGGACGACGAAGTCAAGACGGAATTGTCCGCGCTGAATCCATGGTCGGAGTGGCTCGCTGAGGGTAAGTATGACTTTGCTGACCTTCCGCCGCGGGAGCACATCGTGCACACGCCTGAATCGGTTCGTCGGCGCCAACGAACATTCGGGTACACCCAAGAAGATGTCCGGGTCATGCTGGCGCCAATGGCTCGCACCGGTCAAGAACCGCTCGGTGCGATGGGGTCAGACACACCCATTGCAATTTTGAGTGACAAGCCGCGTCTCTTGTTTGACTACTTCGTTCAGCAGTTTGCTCAGGTCACGAATCCTCCTCTGGATGCAATTCGAGAAGAGGTTGTGACGAGTTTGAGGGGCGGTCTCGGGCCAGAACGAAACCTCCTCACGGCCTCGTCTGCTCACGTACACCAGGTGTCCGTTGATTTTCCCGTCATTGGCAACGTTGATTTGGCAAAAATCGACCACCTCACAGACAACAACGGAAACCGCGAATCCGTGACCTTGAGTTGTCTCTATCGAGTCGATCAGGGCCCGCAAGCCATGAAAGAACGCTTGCGTGAACTGTGTGAGGCAGCCGACGATGCCGTCGCTCAGGGAGTCAGTTTCATCGTGTTGAGCGACAGAAACTCAAACCGTGATCTCGCTCCCATACCTTCTTTACTGTCACTTTCCGCGGTGCACCATCATTTGATTCGGCGCGAAACTCGCATGCGAGTGGGAATTGTTGTCGAGGCTGGCGACGTTCGCGAAGTTCACCATATGGCAATGCTCATTGGTTTTGGCGCATCTGCGGTCAATCCGTATCTAGCAGTGGAGACGGCCGAAAACCTCGTACGAACTGGATACATCACTGACGTTTCGGCGCAGAAGGCCGGCGCCAACGTTGTCAAGGCCTTGGGTAAGGGCCTGCTCAAAATCATGTCGAAGATGGGCATTTCAACTGTGGCGTCCTACCGAGGCGCTCAAACATTTGAGGCAATCGGGCTATCCCAAGAGTTTGTTGATGAATATTTCACTGGCACGCTCAGCAAGCTCGGTGGTGTGGGCATTGATGTGATTGCTGAAGAAAATCGGCTCCGACATGTTGGCGCGTACCCCTTGGATGGGATTCCGGGTAATGCTCATGAAACGCTGGAGGTCGGCGGAGAATTTCAATGGCGCAGAGACGGGGCTCCGCATCTCTTCAATCCAGAAACGGTCTTTAAACTCCAGCACTCAACGCGGAACCGTCGTTATGACATCTTCCGTGAGTACACAAAATTGGTGGACGATCAGGCCGCGAGTTTGATGACAATTCGTGGCCTCTTCGAGTTGAGCACATCTGGCCGCACGCCCGTGCCGCTTCACGAGGTCGAGCCCGTCGCCTCCCTTGTCAAGAGGTTCTCAACTGGGGCGATGAGCTACGGTTCGATCTCGCAAGAGGCACACGAGACTCTCGCAATTGCGATGAATCGACTGGGAGCAAAGAGCAATACGGGTGAGGGCGGCGAGGATCTTGATCGTCTTCTCGACCCGGAAAGAAGAAGTGCGATCAAGCAGGTTGCTTCGGGGCGATTTGGCGTCACGAGTATGTACCTATCGCATGCTGATGATCTTCAAATCAAGATGGCGCAGGGTGCGAAGCCAGGTGAGGGCGGTCAGCTGCCGCCAAATAAGGTTTATCCGAATATTGCTCGAACGAGACACGCGACAGCAGGCGTCGGGCTCATTTCTCCTCCTCCGCACCATGACATTTACTCGATTGAAGATCTCAAGCAACTGATTTTTGACTTGAAGCGATCGAATCCCAGTGCGCGAGTCCACGTGAAGCTGGTTAGTCAAAACGGCATCGGCGCTGTCGCTGCGGGCGTCTCCAAGGCCCTTGCCGACGTGATTTTGATAAGTGGCCACGACGGAGGAACGGGAGCGAGTCCGCTCAATTCACTCAAGCACGCGGGCACGCCCTGGGAACTCGGCGTTGCCGAGGCACAGCAGACACTGATGTTGAACGGCATGCGTGACCGCGTTGTCGTTCAAGTGGACGGGCAACTCAAGACCGGACGCGATGTCATCATTGCGGCACTGTTGGGCGGCGAGGAATTTGGCTTCGCCACGGCGCCACTGGTCGTTTCTGGGTGTGTGATGATGCGCGTCTGCCATCTCGACACCTGCCCCGTCGGAGTTGCGACGCAAAATCCTGAACTTCGTGCACGCTTTAGTGGCAAGCCTGAGTTCGTCGTCAATTTCTTCGAGTTCATAGCCGAGGAAGTTCGCGAGTACTTGGCTGCCCTGGGTTTCCGGTCTCTCGACGAAGCGATTGGTCGGACCGATCTCCTCAACGTGAGACGAGCAGTCGAACATTGGAAGGCGGATGGGTTGAACCTTGAGCCAATTCTTCAAGGTCCAGTCTTTGGTGCCAGTGAGCCACGGAAGCACGGTCGCATGCAAGAGCATGAACTCGACCAACATTTCGATGTTGAACTTATTTCTCTCGCTCGCGGTTCGCTGAGTGACGGGGAGCCAACGCGGATCGAACGAAACGTCACAAACACAGAGCGAGCCGTTGGCACCATGTTGGGTCATGAATTGACGAAGCGGTTTGGCGCCGACGGCCTGCCGGAGGGGACGATCTCCATCACATTGCGAGGCGCGGCAGGTCAATCATTCGGCGCATTCGTTCCACGCGGAATTTCACTCGAACTCGTTGGTGACGCCAATGATTATGTTGGGAAAGGGCTCTCGGGAGGTCACATCGTTGTCCGACCGGATGAGAGCTCGACATTCGCCCCGGAAGCGAATGTGATTGCCGGCAACGTCATTGGCTATGGAGCAACTTCGGGGCATCTTTTCATCAGCGGAATTGTCGGTGAGCGTTTCTTTGTCCGCAACTCCGGGGCGACGGGAGTCGTTGAAGGGGTGGGAGACCACGCATTGGAATACATGACTGGCGGCCTCGCGGTCATCCTCGGCAAGACTGGACGTAATCTTGGTGCTGGCATGAGTGGGGGCGTAGCCTACGTGTTCGAACTGGACGAGAACGACGTCAACGTCGATGCACGAAACTCGAACGAACTGTTGCTCAGCGATCTCGACGAGACGGATGTCGCCATTGTGACAGATCTACTTTCACGTCACGCGATCGAAACAGGTTCTCCACTGGCTCGTCGCCTGTTAGACGGGGGTGAAGCATCCATGGGGTCATTCACGAAAGTTTTGCCCCGCGATTACGCTGCCGTCGTATCAGCACGACAGGATGCGGTTGACTCAGGCCTCGACCCCGACGGGGAAGAGACCTGGCGGAAGATTTTGGAGGTAACCGGTGGCTGACCCCAAAGGCTTTCTCACCGTTCGAGAGCGGGAGACTGCTGCGCGTCGCCCAGTTGAGATCCGTCTCATGGACTGGAACGAGGTGTACGAACAGACTGATGCCGGCGTACTCAAGCGCCAAGCGGGTCGGTGCATGGATTGCGGTGTACCGTTTTGTCACCAAGGTTGCCCACTGGGAAATCTGATTCCCGAATGGAACGACCTCGTCTGGCGCGGCGACACCAAAGCGGCCTTAGATCGACTGCATGCGACAAATAACTTTCCCGAGTTCACCGGAAGATTGTGCCCGGCGCCGTGTGAGTCTTCGTGTGTTCTCGGGATAAACCAACCAGCCGTCACAATAAAGCAGGTTGAAGTTTCGATCATCGACGATGCGGTCGAACAAGGCCTGCTGACCCCCGTGATTCCAACGCGGATGACGGAGAAGACGGTTGCGATTGTGGGAAGCGGTCCCGCGGGATTGGCCGCGGCTCAGCAACTAACGCGCATTGGACACACCGTTGCCGTATACGAACGCGACGACCGTATTGGCGGACTTCTTCGTTACGGCATCCCTGATTTCAAAATGGAAAAAAAGCATCTTGATCGACGCCTCGAACAGATGTCCGCCGAGGGAACGATTTTCCGAACCGGAGTCAACATTGGCGTCGACATCACGTGGGAACAGCTCTACGAAAGATACGACGCCGTCATCGTCGCCACGGGTGCGCTCGTGCCCCGGGACCTTTCAGTGCCTGGTCGCGACCTCAATGGCGTGCACTTCGCGATGGACTACCTCGTGCCGGCCAATCGCCGGGTGGCGGGGGATGTTGAACAGGTGGATATTAGCGCTGCGCAGAAACACGTCGTTATTCTGGGTGGCGGTGACACGGGTGCCGACTGTCTCGGCACCGCGCATCGTCAGGGTGCGCTATCGGTGACCACGCTGGCAATCGGAAAGCAACCTCCCCTTGAGCGTCCCGACAGCCAACCATGGCCCGTCATGCCGACGCTTTTTGAGGTTGCTAGTGCGCATGAAGAAGGTGGTGAGCGCGTGTATCTCGCATCGACTGTTGAGTTTGTCGATGATGGAAACGGAAACGTCTGTGGTGTTCGAGTTGCGGAGACGGAATTCGTTGACGGAAAACGAGTTCCGAGGTCCGGCACAGAGCGAGTCCTACCAGCCGATTTGGTCTTACTTTCACTCGGTTTTTCGGGTCCACAATCGGATCAAATTTCGAGTGCGTTCGAGACGGGTCTCGATGAGAATGGCAACATTGCTAGAACGAACGCCTACGCATCGTCCCGACCGGGTGTGTTCATCGCCGGTGACGCAGGACGCGGTCAATCACTCATTGTTTGGGCAATTGCGGAAGGTCGAAGCGTTGCCGCCGAGGTTGACACCTACTTACAAGGCACGACTTCGCTCCCACGTCCTGTGGGTGCTCACGAACGTCCGCTGTCGTAGTCTTAGTCATAGTCGGTCGCGATTAGTTCGAAGTCCGCACCTCCCTCCCTCCCTCCCTCCCTCCCTTCCTCTAGCTCGGCTTAGTCTGAGCACGACCATCACGAGAGACAAATAAATGAGACGCGCAAAGATTGTGGCGACACTCGGCCCCGCAACGGCGAGTTACGAAAGCATCAAGAGCATCATCGAAGCTGGTGTGAACGTCTGTCGTATGAATTTGAGCCATGGTTCATATGAAGTGCACGAGGAGGTCTATCGCAACGTACGAAAGGCTGCGGATGATTTAGGCCAGCCCGTCGCCGTGCTCGTTGACTTGCAGGGACCAAAGATTCGACTAGGAAAATTTGAAGGTGGGCCTTACGACCTCGAAGTCGGAGACGTTTTCACCATCACAATCGATGACCTCCTGGGCACGAAAGAGTTGTCGTCGACGACCTATAAGGGCTTGCCTGGCGACGTTAAGCCCGGAGATCCTTTGCTGATTGATGACGGAAAGGTTGCCCTTCGCGTGACAGCAGCTGACGCTCGAACCGTGACGACCGTTGTCGAAGTAGCGGGTCCGGTCTCAAACAATAAAGGGATCAACCTTCCGGGAGTCGCCGTAAATGTTCCTGCCATGAGCGAAAAGGACGAAGCGGATCTGAGATGGGGGCTGAAGTTAGGTGCCGACTTCATCGCTCTGAGCTTTGTTCGAGACGCAAAAGACATTGTGAGAGTCCACGAGATTATGGACGAAGAGGGCATCCGACTTCCCGTCATTGCGAAGGTAGAAAAGCCCCAGGCCGTCGATAATCTCGAGGAAATCGTTGACGCTTTCGACGGAATTATGGTGGCGCGTGGGGACCTGGGTGTCGAACTTCCCCTCGAGGCCGTTCCGATTGTGCAAAAGCGTGCCGTCGAATTGTCTCGCCGGTGGGCAAAACCGGTAATTGTTGCCACTCAGGTTCTCGAGTCGATGATCTCGAGCCCACGCCCAACGCGCGCGGAAGCATCCGACTGTGCCAACGCCGTATTGGATGGCACAGACGCAGTCATGCTCTCGGGAGAAACCTCAGTCGGTGAGTACCCGACCGTAACCGTGGCCACGATGGCACGGATTATCGAATCAACCGAGGAGCACGGACTCGACCGCATCCCCGAGCTGGGAACAAAACCTCGCACGCAGGGTGGCGCTATTACGCTGGCGGCCGCTGAGGTCGCTGAATTTGTGGGTGCGAAATATCTGTGCGTATTTACCGAATCCGGAGACTCAGCTCGTCGTATGGCCCGCCTTCGGTCAGAAATTCCGATGATCATTTTCACTCCTCACGAAGCAATTCGTCGTCGCATGAACCTGACCTGGGGTGTTCGCTCGGTTCTCGTCGACCCGGTGACACACACAGACGACATGTTTGGTCAGGTTGACGACGTTCTTCTCGGAAACAAACTGGCGTCGGTCGGCGACAAGGTCGTCGTGATAGCAGGTTCACCCCCCGGTATCGCAGGCTCGACCAATGATCTGCGTGTGCACACGGTGGGAGATGCACACAACGAAGCGGCGCCGGCCTACGCGCGCTTGAGCTAGCTCAGAGCAAACGTAGCCGCCGCTTCGGCATGCAGGCGCGCCGTTGGAAAGAACGGCACGTCGATATCGTTCTGCGAAATCAGCAGTTCAATTTCGGTGCAACCTGCGATAATTCCCTGAGCTCCCTTTGCGACAAGACGTTCAATTATTTCGATGTACAACGCCTTCGACGAACCCGTAACGATTCCCTGTACAAGCTCGTCGTAAATGACGCGGTGAACACTCGCTCGGTCAGCCTCATCGGGAACCTTTACCGTGATGTTCCAATCCTCGCGAAGTATGCCTTCGTAAAAGTCTTGTTCCATCGTGTACCGAGTTCCAAGCAGTCCAACCGTTGTTAGCCCGTGGGACCAGATTGCCTCACCCGTTGGATCGGCGATATGGATGAGCGGTACAGAAATCGTCGCTTCAATCACCCCACTCACCGCATGCATGGTGTTGGTGCAAAGCACGATCGCCTCGGCTCCGGATACCTGAAGCTTCAGGGCTTCAGCTGCGAGTAGGTGTCCAGCCTCGTCCCAGCGACCAGATTCTTGAAGGCGTTCGATATCTGCAAAGTTGAAGGAGCGAACAATCAGATCGGCAGAACTGGCTCCGCCCAACTCGGCGCGAATATGTTCGTTGATAATGCGCTCGTACTCAATGGAGGATTCCCACGACATTCCGCCGAGGAGTCCAAGTACACGCATGGGTTCACGCTACTAAACGCGAACCCATGGTGAGTGTTGTGCCGGATGTGGGATTTGAACCCACACGCCCTTTCGGACAAAGCATTTTGAGTGCTCCGCGTCTGCCATTCCGCCAATCCGGCTTCAGTACAACAAGGGCAACAATATCCTAGGCTGTAACTCGTGAGCGACGACGACAGCACCACCGATCAATCAGAAGGCTTGCCGAGCGACCGTGTCGCCGAGCCGGCTGGGCCCGCGCGAATTTTGGTCGTGGAAGATGAGTCGATCATCCGTATCGACATCGTCGAGTCGCTGCGTGTATTTGGGTACGACGTCGTGGGCGAGGCTGCCGACGGTGAAGCTGCGGTCGCGATGGCTACTGAACTTCGCCCCGACCTCGTTGTGATGGATGTGAAGATGCCGAAGATGGACGGCATTTCGGCCGCCGAGAAATTGCACCAGGGCAGAATCGCCCCGGTCCTGTTGTTGACGGCGTTTAGTCAGAAAGAACTCGTTGAACGCGCGAGCGAAGCCGGAGTGGTCGCATACATTGTCAAACCATTTACGCCCGCAGATTTGCTCCCAGCCGTTGAAATTGCGCTCTCGCGTGGCGCTGAGCTTCGAGCCCTGGAAGCAGAAGTTTCTGACATGAGCGAGCGATTTGAGACACGAAAGATTGTTGATATCGCAAAGGGAATCTTGAATGAAAAGATGGGCCTCACAGAGCCTGAGGCGTTCCGTTGGATTCAAAAGGCTTCAATGGATCGGAGGCTGACCATGAAGGATGTGGCGTTGACGATTATTGATCAGCTCGGTGCTAAGCAGTAAGAACCAACTCCGGTTTTGGGTAATTAGATTGCCTTGATGAGGTTTGTTATTCGCACGGTCGAGAGTCGTCGCCCGTCTTCGTCACGGCATACAATCTCGTGAGTAGTGAGTGTGCGACCAAGGTGCAGTGCGGTGCACTCTGCGACAACGTACCCGGACTTCGCGCTTCCGGTGTGAGAGGCGTTTATTTCGATGCCCACGGCCATGCCCTTTCCTGCCGCGTGCATGTTTGCAGAAATCGAACCCAAACTCTCGCCAATCACAACGTACGCTCCGCCGTGCAGGATTCCGAAAGATTGCGTGTTTCCAGCGACAGGCATCGACGCAATCGAATGCTCCGGAGACAGTTTGTGGAATTCAATATTCATGGCAGCACACAAGTCACCTGCACTCACGCCCACAAGTTGTGAGAGATTGAGGGGCTCTGGCAAATCATCCCGTTTCACGTCGCGCTCCTTTAGTTAGGCTTACCTCGTGACCGACGAAAAAAAGCCTACCCTCCTGCTCATCGACGGCCATTCGCTTGCCTTCCGTGCCTTCTATGCGTTGCCCGTCGAGAGTTTTCGGACGGACGATGGCCAACACACAAATGCCATCCACGGTTTCATTTCCATGTTTCTCAACTTGCTCGCCAAAGAGCAGCCAACTCACATCGGAGTTGCGTTCGACATTTCTCGATATTCTTTCCGCACTCGCGAGTATCCCGAGTACAAGGGGACACGGGGCGAGACGCCGCCCGAGTTCATCGGTCAAATTCCGTTGCTTCAGGACGCACTTCACGCCATGAACATCGTTACCCTCGTCAAGGAAGATTTTGAAGCCGACGACATTCTGGCCACTCTTGCACACCAGGGCGAGTGTGACGGTTTTCGTGTTCTGGTGGTTTCGGGCGACCGCGACACTATTCAGCTCGTCAACGAGAACGTCACGTTGCTCTATCCATCCACCCAGGGCGTCTCTGCGCTGACCAGATATGACCCGGATAAGGTTCGGGAACGCTACGGAATCAATCCGGAACAATACCCAGAAATCGCGGCTCTCGTCGGGGAAACAAGTGACAACCTGCCCGGCATACCTAAGGTGGGAGAGAAGACTGCGGTCAAATGGATTAATCAGTTCGGTTCACTTGACGCAATCTTGGAGCACGCCGACGAAATCACTGGCAAGGTGGGGGAGTCACTTCGCGAGCACAAGGACAATGCGATCCGCAACCGCCGCCTCAATCGACTAGTGACCGATGTAGCGTTGCCGGTTACTCCCGCAGGTCTTGCACGAGTCGATTTCAACCGGGAGGCAGTTCGCGAGGTCTTCACTCGATTGCAATTCCGCACGCTCCAAGAACGAGTTCTCAAGCTTGCTGGCGAGGCAGGTGACGCTGACAACGCAAAGTCAACCGGTGTGGAGAAATCTTCAGTCGTGCGCGAATCTTCCATTGTGGCATCACCCCTGATTCCAGCTCCCCAGTGTCCTTCGCCACAAACCTTGCTCGACGAAGAGTTGTCTGCATGGATTCATCGCGCAAGTGAAAGCTCACCTCGAGGCATCGCGGTGCATGTGGAGTTACTGGGATCGATGGTGACTGCAGTTGGCCTAGCCACGTCCGACTCGTGTGTGACCGTGCCGTGGAACCCAGGCGCGGATATCGAATCCCTGCGCGAGCTACTCGATGGGCCAACACCCGTCGTGTTTTGCGGAGCAAAACCTCAGGTCAAAGCACTGGCAATGCTGAATCTGACCGTTACGAACATCTCGTGCGACGCCGAAATTGCAGATTGGCTTGTTCGACCAGATGTCGCCACACGCACTCTCATCAGTCTCGTCGCATCTACCTATGGCGTTTCGCTCGCCGAGGGCGACGCTAACGCACTCATCAATGACGGTGGGCTTTCTGCCGGAGAATTTGCGTGGTGGGCCGGACAGTTAGCGCACACACTGACAGAGAAATTGTCTGCCACAGATCTCGCACTGTTGCTCGATATTGAAATGCCGACACTACTTTCGCTGGCCGCCATGGAGGTTCGCGGTGTTGCCGTCAATTCAGAAAAACTCACTAAGTTGTCGCATGAATTGGGGGAGCGAGCCTCGGCTGCACAATCTCGTGCATTTAGTGAGATTGGTCGTGAAGTAAACCTCGCCAGTCCGAAACAGCTCCAAGACGTGCTCTTCGAGCAACTGAATATGCCAAAGACTCGTCAAACGAAGACGGGCTACACCACCGACGCTGCAGCGCTCACCGACTTGCAGATTTCACATCCGCATCCATTCCTCGATGCGTTGTTGGATTTTCGGGACACAACAAAGCTTCGCCAGATAGTGGATGTTCTTTCAGCGTCCATCGCGTCGGACGGGCGCATCCACACGACGTATGTGCAGACAGGTACATCCACGGGCAGGTTGTCTTCGGCGAATCCAAATTTGCAAAACATCCCAGTCCGGACCGCAGATGGTCGTCGCATTCGCGAGGCTTTTCAAGTCGGTGAAGGCTTCGAGTGCTTGCTGACATCGGATTATTCGCAAATCGAGATGCGGGTAATGGCACATTTCTCCGAAGATGAAGGCCTCATCGAAGCCTTTATTTCTGGCGAAGATTTGCATCGTTTTGTTGGCGCTCGGGTTTTCGGAGTGGCCCCCGCTGAAGTCACCTCTGAAATGAGGAGCAAGGTTAAGGCCATGAGCTACGGCCTTGCCTACGGTCTCAGTGCCTTCGGTCTTGCTCGCCAGCTGAAGATCCCGAACACCGAAGCCAAGACACTCATGCAGGATTATTTCGCTCGCTTCGGCGGCGTACGCGACTATCTTCGAGGCGTCGTCGAAGCAGCGAAGACAGATGGATACACCGAAACACTCTTCGGCAGAAGACGTCCGTTCCCCGATTTGCAGAGTTCGAATCGTGTCCTTCGGGAAAACGCGGAGCGCGCTGCGCTTAACGCACCAATGCAGGGCACTGCCGCCGACATCATGAAAATCGCGATGAACGGTATTGAATCTGATTTAACTTCGTTGGAGATGAAATCTCGCCTACTCATGCAAGTGCACGACGAACTGATCGTAGAGATTGCGCATGGGGAGTGGGACTCCGTCGAACAGATTGTTCGGAATCGAATGTCGAACGCAGCTCAATTGCGCGTCCCGCTTGAGGTTCAAGTTGGTCGCGGCAACGAGTGGAATGAAGCCGCTCACTGATGAGATAGCCTAGAAGACGCGTGTTTTTGCGCTTCTTATCCGAATGCCCGCATTCCGATTCGTGCTACTGCAACACAGTCGCGGCGAATTGGACGTCGAGCCCGAGACAGGCCCCATCTGGAGCACCCTTCATGACAACAGCAACGAGCAAAACAACCAAACAGGTTGCCATCAATGACATCGGATCTGCTGAGGATTTCCTCGCCGCCGTCGAAAAAACCCTGAAATTCTTCAACGACGGAGATCTGATCTCTGGCACGGTTGTCAAGATTGACCGCGACGAGGTCTTGCTCGACGTTGGGTACAAAACCGAAGGTGTTATCCCGTCTAGAGAACTGAGCATCAAGCACGATGTCGACCCTAATGAGGTCGTTTCCGTGGGTGACTCGGTTGAAGCTCTCGTCCTGCAAAAAGAGGACAAAGAAGGTCGCTTGATTCTGTCAAAGAAGCGTGCTCAGTACGAGCGGGCTTGGGGTGACGTCGAGCGAATCCGTGACAACGACGAAATTGTCACGGGTTCTGTCATCGAGGTTGTCAAGGGTGGTCTCATCGTCGACATCGGATTGCGAGGCTTTTTGCCAGCCTCCCTCATCGAGTTACGACGCGTTCGCGACTTGACTCCGTACCTCGGCCAGGAAATCGAAGCCAAGATTTTGGAACTCGACAAGAATCGCAACAACGTGGTCTTGTCCCGCCGCGCCCTTCTTGAGCAGACACAGTCCGAGAGTCGGAGCACGTTCCTGGTCAACCTCCAAAAGGGACAGATCCGAAAGGGTGTTGTCTCGTCCATCGTGAACTTTGGAGCGTTTGTCGACCTGGGCGGCGTCGACGGTCTCGTGCACGTGTCGGAGCTCAGCTGGAAGCACATTGAGCATGCCAGCGAGGTTGTTGAGGTGGGCCAAGAAGTCACCGTCGAGGTCCTCGAGGTAGACATGGATCGGGAGCGGGTGTCGCTTTCGCTGAAGGCAACCCAGGAAGACCCTTGGCAGGTCTTCGCTCGTACGCACGCAATCGGCCAAGTTGCCCCCGGAAAGGTGACCAAGCTCGTCCCCTTCGGAGCTTTTGTTCGCGTTGCCGATGGAATCGAAGGCCTCGTTCACATTTCGGAGCTCTCCGGCAAGCACATCGAACTTGCGGAGCAGGTGGTTTCCGTTGGAGATGACGTTTTCGTGAAGGTCATCGACATTGATCTTGAGCGGCGTCGTATTTCGTTGAGCCTCAAGCAGGCAAACGAAGGAGTTGACACCGAGGGGACAGAGTTTGACCCCGCGCTGTACGGCATGGTGACCGAGTACGACGACAAGGGCAACTATAAGTACCCTGAGGGCTTCGATCCGGAGACGAATGAATGGCGCGACGGCTTTGACACCGAGCGCGAAAAATGGGAATTGGAGTACGCGGCAGCACAGGCTCGCTGGGAGCAGCACAAGAAGCAGGTGGCTGCAATGCGTGAGGCCGAGGCGAAGGTCGTCGAAAAGTCGCCCTCCGACTCAGAGTCTCTCGACACCTCGTTCTCAACGCCAGAGGAATCCGCCGGCACACTTGCCGACGATGAATCACTCGCCGCGTTGCGTGACAAACTTGCCAACGACTAGAACATAAAAGCGGCTTCTCGATGACACGGCCCAGGATCCTCTCCGGATGGTCCCGGGCCGTCGTCGCGTTCACTCCAGACTTGATGAGTGCACCGCAACTTCATCATTGGAGATGCACAAGCCCTGGGTCGAATTCGTGATTGTCGTCGCGCTCACCGGGGGTATCGGTGCCGGAAAATCTACTGTTTCGAAGATGCTGGCAGACAAGGGCGCTCTGTGCATCGATGCAGATGACGTGTCCCGGACCGTCGTCGCGCCTGGAAGTCCAGCATTGTCCGAGATTGCAGCAACATTCGGTCCGCACCTCATTCGAGACGGCGCACTTGACCGATCGGCTCTTGCGCGGATTGTATTCACAAATGAGGAAGCCCGGGCCCAACTGAACGCCATCGTTCACCCTCGAGTGCGCGAGCAGACCGCGAAACTGATCGAGCAAGCCCGGCGCGCCAACCCAGGAGGAATTCTCGTCTACGCAATTCCCTTACTTGTTGAGTCAGAGTCAGACGTTTCGTTTGATGCCGTCATTGCAGTGTCGGCATCCCCTGAGCTTCGCATGCAGCGACTTGTTGACGGGCGGGGGATGACCCCCGAAGAAGCCGCGTCGCGCATCCACGCACAGGCTGATGAGTCTGAACGCCTCGCCGCCGCGACATACGTCATTGATACCAACGGGACTCTCGACCACACTCGCGAACAAGTTGACGCGCTGTGGCACAAACTCACGCTGCTAGGTCCTGCCTAGACTGAAGCCATGGAGCCCACTCGGAGTCGCAATCCCTTTCGCGTGGTGAGCGACTATCAACCTAGCGGCGATCAACCTGCGGCAATCGGAGAGTTAGCTGCCCGAATTGCGGCCGGCGAAACGGACGTCGTGCTGTTGGGAGCGACTGGCACCGGAAAATCGGCGACCACTGCCTGGCTCATAGAAGCCGTCCAGCGTCCGACGCTGATTTTGGCACATAACAAAACACTTGCAGCTCAGTTGGCAACCGAATTTCGCGAACTCATGCCCGACAACGCCGTCGAGTACTTTGTGTCGTACTACGACTACTACCAACCAGAGGCTTACGTTCCTCAAACAGACACTTTCATCGAGAAGGATTCCTCGACGAATGCCGAGGTTGAGAGGCTGCGACACAGCACAACGAATTCGTTGTTGACCCGCCGAGATGTCGTTGTGATTTCCACCGTCTCGTGTATCTACGGACTCGGTGAGCCTGCCGAGTATCTCGAGGCAATGCTCAACCTCTCGGTCGGAGATCGGATTTCGCGTGACGTCATTGCACGACGTTTCGTTGACATGCAGTACTCACGAAACGACATTGACTTCTCTCGCGGGAACTTTCGTGTGCGCGGGGACACGATAGAAATCATCCCCATGTATGAGGAACTCGCCGTGCGAATCGAAATGTTTGGCGATGAAATCGAGGCCCTGTACACACTGCATCCCCTCACGGGCAACGTAGTCGAGAAGCTGGATTTTGTGTCAGTGTTTCCGGCTTCACACTACGTTGCGAGCGCGAGCGTGATGCAGCGAGCAATGGTGACCATAAAGAGTGAACTCGCGGAGCGTCTGGCCGAACTCGAGGCGCAAGGGAAATTGTTGGAGGCGCAACGGCTAAGAATGCGCACAACGTTCGACTTGGAAATGATGCAGCAAATTGGATTTTGTTCTGGAATTGAGAACTATTCACGCCACATCGATCAGCGCAAACCGGGCGAGGCTCCCAAGTGCCTGCTGGATTATTTTCCGGACGACTTTCTCTGCGTGATCGACGAATCTCACGTGACCGTTCCCCAAATTGGTGGCATGCACGAAGGTGATGCGTCGAGAAAGCGCACTCTCGTGGAACACGGATTTCGATTACCCAGCGCTCTCGATAACCGACCACTCAGGTTTGACGAGTTCAAGAACAGAGTGGGTCAAACCGTGTACCTCTCGGCAACACCGGGCAAATACGAAATGGGTATTGCTGACGGAGTCGTCGAACAAATCATTCGTCCGACTGGGCTCGTCGATCCTCAGGTTGTCGTCAAGCCATCTAAAGGCCAGATCGATGATCTGCTCGAACAAATCCGTATTAGAACGGCCCGCGACGAACGTGTCTTGGTGACGACGCTCACGAAGAAGATGGCCGAGGAACTCACAGATTTCCTCACCGAGGCGGGGGTACGGGTGAGGTACCTGCATTCCGATGTCGACACCCTTCGGCGAGTCGAACTCCTCACCGAGCTTCGGCAAGGCGTCTTCGACGTTTTAGTTGGAATCAACTTGCTGCGAGAGGGACTCGACCTTCCGGAAGTCTCTCTCGTGTCAATTCTGGATGCTGACAAGGAAGGCTTCCTCAGGTCGACAACGTCGCTCATTCAAACGATTGGTCGGGCCGCACGAAACGTCTCAGGTGAGGTTCACATGTATGCAGACGTGATGACCGACTCAATGACTCGCGCCATTGACGAAACCACGAGACGCCGCGACAGGCAGATTGCGTACAACCAGGAGCGAGGGATTGATCCACAGCCCTTGAGAAAGAAGATTTCGGATATCACCGAAATGTTGGCTCGTGAGCAGGCCGACACAGCGGAATTGCTCGGCAACTCGGAGCGGTCCCGACACACGCGTGACAAGAGTCGAAAATTGGGAGTTGTGTCAGGGGGTTCCTCACCAATTGCTGAAGGTGGCATCGAGGCCCTTGAGGAACTCGTGAGCAGTCTCAATCAACAAATGTTGGAAGCCGCCACTGAGCTAAAGTTCGAACTTGCCGCGCGCATTCGTGATGAGCTTTCCGAGATAAAGAGGGAGCTGCGAAACATTTCGCGTGCGGGACACGACTAACCCGCAACGTAGACTCGAGTCGTGAGTGCGCTGCCAAATCGAGACCTTGACACGCTCTCTGTGCGAGGTGCACGCGTGCACAATTTGCAAAACATCGATGTCGAGATGCCTCGCAATTCGCTCGTCGTTTTTACCGGACTTTCCGGGTCAGGCAAGTCGTCGCTCGCCTTTGACACAATATTTGCAGAAGGACAACGACGCTACGTCGAGTCGCTTTCGGCATATGCACGCCAGTTTTTGGGTCAAGTTGACCGACCCGACGTTGACTTCATTGAAGGACTCAGCCCTGCTGTCTCGATTGACCAAAAATCGACAAACCGTAATCCCCGGTCCACGGTCGGCACGATCACCGAGATCTACGACTACATGCGACTCCTGTGGGCACGTATCGGCATTCCGCACTGCCCGGAGTGCGGCGAGGTCATTGCCGCTCAAACTGTCCAGCAAATAGCCGATCGACTCATGAGCCTTGAGGCGGGGACTCGATATCAAGTCGTAGCTCCAATAGTCTCGCAAAAGAAGGGCGAGTTCGCCGATTTGTTCGCCGAGCTTACCGCTGCCGGTTTCGCGCGCGCACTCGTCGACGGAGAGACAATATCGCTGAGCGATGCGCAACCTCTCAGGAAGAGCTTCAAACACGATATTTCCGTCATTGTCGACCGCCTGGTGGCCGGACCTGAAGTCTTGGGACGACTTACCGACTCTTTGGAAACTGGACTCAAACTGGCCAACGGGATCATCACGGTGCATTACGTAGATCGCGAGGATGACGGCGCGTTCGAGACCTTCAGTGAAAAACTTTCCTGCCCGAACCAACATGCTCTCGCCATCAGCGAGATCGAGCCTCGTACCTTCTCCTTCAACGCTCCTTTCGGAGCCTGCGCCTCGTGCTCGGGTCTGGGCACAAGAATGTCGGTGGACAACGACCTACTACTCGGGGATCCCGAACTCAGCATTGATGACGGTGTAATCGTGCCGTGGGCTACGCAAGGTAAGGGTCTGTTTCAGTATTACGAAAAGCTTTTGCGCGGTCTCGCTTCGGATCTTGAGTTTTCATTATCAACGCCGTGGAATGAACTTGACGAGGACGTTCGCGAAGCAATCCTGCACGGCAACAACTTCAACGTTCGCGTTAAATGGAAAAACCGTTACGGACGAGAGATCGCCTATTCGTCCGGTTTTGAGGGAGTTGTTCCCTACATCGAACGTCAGTATCTGCAAGCCGAGACCGACGTGCAACGGGCCCGTTGGGCTGAGTTCCTCCGCGAGGTGCCTTGCTCCGAATGTGAGGGTGCACGGCTCAAGCCTGAGGTGTTGGCGGTGAAGGTCAGCGGTAAGAGCATTTCTGACATCACGAGTCTTTCCCTCGTTCACGCACGTGACTTTATGGACAATCTCACTCTGACTGAGCGAGAATCCCTCATCGCATCTCAAGTTTTGCGTGAAATTCGCGCACGATTGAACTTTCTCATCGAGGTCGGGCTGACCTACCTCGACCTATCCCGGGCCGCGGGCTCACTCTCCGGTGGAGAGGCCCAGCGCATCCGTCTGGCTACTCAGATCGGCTCCGGACTAACCGGGGTGCTCTACGTTCTCGATGAGCCAAGTATCGGTCTCCACCAGAGAGACAATCGGCGACTCATCGACACGTTGATCAAGCTGAGAGACCTCGGAAACACGCTCATCGTTGTCGAGCACGATGAAGACACAATCCACACTGCCGACTGGATTGTCGACATCGGACCTGGGGCCGGTGTTCACGGTGGACGTGTCGTTCACTCTGGAACAGTGAAACAGCTTCTGTCGAATACGGAGTCCCTGACCGCGGACTATTTGAGCGGTCGCCGATCGATTGACCTTCCTGCCACGAGGCGATCGATAGACCCGGA